>JALSSX010000119.1 GCA_026984055.1 Sedimenticola sp.
CATCGGTTCCGACATAGTGGCTGATGCCGCCATGTTCATCGAAGATCGGCGACACCGACACCGCCATCCAGAATTCCTCGCCATTGCGGCGCCGATGCAGCAGTTCACCGTTCCAACGCTCGCCAGCGTCCAGCGCGCGCCGCAACGAGGCCAGCCTCTCCGCGTCGGCGTTCGGCGACAGAAACATCGCCACCGGCTGGCCGATCACCTCGTCCGGCCGATAGCCGAGTATCTCGCCGATGCGCCCGTTGGCGTACTCGATGCGCTTGTCCGGATCGATGATGACGATCAACAGCGGGTTGTCTTCCAGTGCGCGCGTCAAGCGGCGGATATCGGCCTGCGCCTGCTTCAGGCTGGACATATCCCGCAGCGTGCCGACCCGCGTCAGCGCGCGTCCCCCGGCATCCCGCCTGGCAACCCGGCCCTCGGCAAGGATTGGCACCCAATCGCCATCCCGACGCCGCAGCCGGTATTCCATGCGCGTCGGCGCATCTTCCTCGCCAAGCGACGCCAATTGCGCCAGGCGTTGCAGGCGCAACGCCCGGTCGTCGGGATGGATCAGCATATGCCAACCGGCATCGTCGCGTGGTATCTCGTCGTCCACGTAACCCAGGCGATGAAAGAAGCCTGGGCTGAAATAACGCTCGTTCGTCTTCAGATTCCACTCCCAGACACCTTCGGAAACGGCTTCCATGGCACGGTGAAAACGTTGCTCGCTGGCCAACAGGCAGTTCTTGCGATGGCGCATGGTCAATGCCCAGGCGAGCAGCAATAGCAGGATCGGCGCGGCAATTGCGAGAATCGACCAGAATTGCCGTCGCAACGCATGTCGGCGCAGGATGGCATCGGCATGGAGGTTTAGCCAGCGGGCGCTGAATGTCCGCTTCCGTGCCGCCGACAGGCCCTCGATTGCACGCTGCAACATATCGCGCAGCTCGGGCCAATCCTTACGCACGCCGAATGCCAGGTCATAGTGGTATGGGGTGGGCGCAGCGACGCGGATATTGCTGAAACCTCGTTGCTGGGCGATGAAGCGTCCGGTGATCAGATTACCGATAAACGCATCCGCGCGGCCTTCCGACAAGGTTTCCACGGCCTCGGCCGTGGTCTCGACAACCAGCAGCGGGATGTCGGGATAATCGCGTTGCAGCAAAGCCTTCGCCGCGGTGGATTCCTCGACAACCACGCGACCGCCAGCAAGATCTTGTAAGCCGCGGATAATACCCGCGTCGGTGCGCGTGAAGATAACGAACGGAAAGGACAGATACGGTTCGGTGAACAACAGGCGATCACGCCATGCCTCCAACGGCACGATCGCAGGAATCACGTCGATATCCCCCGTCTCGATACGCCGCATCACCTGATTCCAGGTCAGGTTCTCGACCGGCTGCATGTTCAGACCCAGTTGCCGGTTGAACAGCTTCACATAGTCGGCTGAAAGCCCGAGATACTCGCCATCGCGTTGAAACTCCACCGGAGGCCAGTCGGCATCCACGCCCAGGCGAATCACCGGATGCAGACCGATCCAGCGTTGCTCCGACTCGCTCAGAGGCAAATTCGGCGCATCGCGAGACGGTGACGCAGACGCCAGCCATCGCGTTTCGATACGCCTACGCTCATCGACGCCGATCGATGCCAGCGCCTTGTCGATCAGCTCAGCCAGCGGTCGCCATTCGGCGTGGCGTGGCAGCGCGAAAGCCAGTTCCGCCGGCCCTTCGTCGACATCACCAGAGAAATGCAGGTTGCGCAGTCCAAGTTGACGTATCAGCCAGGCAGCTGCCTCGCGATTGCCGACATAGGCATCAGCCTGGCCCCAGGAGACGGCTTTTAATGCTGCGGCAGTATCTGCCACCAGTTTCAGGTGGATCCCCGGATACTCACGTTGCAACTGATGGTGGGTAAAGACCTCCTTCTCCACCGCCACGGTACGACCGTCGAGATCCTCCAGCCTGCGTATGCCTGCGCTACCCCTCCGGGTCACGATATTGCGATGCAGATACAGATAATGGTTGGAAAAATGCAGGAACTTACGCCGTTCCGACGTATCGACGATACTCGCGGCCAGCGCAAAGGCACCATCACGGACCGCCTTCAGCATGCTGGGAAAATCCGGCTCGGGATGCGGCTCGAAGCGTATCCCCAGGCGTTGTCCGATCAAGCGCAGATATGCGGCGCTGACACCTTGATGATTGCCATCACCATCAATGTAGTCGATTGGCGGCCAATCACCATCCACCAGTACCGGAATGCGTCGATGCCCTTCGAGCCACGCCCGTTCGTCAGCCGTCAGATCGAACGAGCCGGAGGACTCGGCGGCACCCGATCCAGCCACGGCGGCCACCCACAGCGCGAACGCCAGCAATCCGTATCCGCGCCAAGCATTCATCGATACACGCCTGCCATCCGCGCCGCTTCAACGAAAAGCCACATCAGGTGTCACGCCGCGCCAGACCAGGATGCGATTGTTGGCCGGCATCGCGTGATCGGCAAGCAAGCTCATGCCCACCTTGCCAGCCAGATCATTCAGCCATTCGAAATCCTTGATTCCGCTGGCCGGGTCACGCGCCTTCAGCCATTGGTCGAAACGCCGGTTGGAATCACTGCTGTAGTCGCCAGCATAGTTGAACGGACCATAGAGCACAAAGACGCCGCCGGATGCCAGCACCCGGCCAACGCCGGCAAACAACGCCTCGACCTCAGCCCGCCCCATGATATGCGTCGTATTGGCGCTGAATACCGCGCCGAAGCGGGTCTCCGGCCAGGCATCCCGAGCCACATCCAACGCCAACGGTGGATCGATATTCTCCAAGCGCGCATCCTCCAACCACTGCTGGATGCCCGCGTGATTCTCCGCCCGGTCGCTGGTTTGCCAGCGCAACAGGGGAAACTCGGCGGCGAAATACACCGCATGCTGGCCGGTGCCGCTACCGATCTCCAGCAGACTTTCGACATCGGCCAGGTAGTCCGAGAGCACGTCAAGGATAGGCGCGCGATTCTGTTCACAGGATTCCGAGAAGGGTTTATGCATCGCTTTCCACCATAATGATTCACCCAGCAATCAAACATACCGCGTTCAAGACGCCAGGACGAGCCTGAATCAAGGCATCCCTCGCGGGAAATAGTGAGACACCATTGCCAAAATAGCCACAGGGATGTCCCACCCTTTTCGATTACGATAAGTGATGGAAAATGCGAGCAAAAAGGCAATCGAGTTTTCTCTTTGCGACGAGAAAAATGCCATGGAAGGCATTTTTCGAGATCCCCCACAGCCAGTCGAACTATACCCGGTAGCGCAATCGCAGGCGATTCTGCCGACACAGATCCCGCGCGAGCCGGGTCAACGACACATCCAGTCGCTGACCGAGCCGCCTCGCGGCTTCGACCAAACGGCGCTGGGAAACCGCCGGTAAGCCTCCATCGAAGGCCAGCACGATACAGTTGCCACCCTGTACCGTCAGACTAAGATAATCCAGCCCAAAGACCTCGCCAAGTGTCTGATTCAATGCCAGCGAGGTCAGATTACTCGCCTGCCAATAGTTGATCACCAAGACACCGGCCGGATTCAACGCCCGACGACAGGCGGCGAGAAAACGCGCCTGCGCCTGCTGCTCATCCATGCCTTGCGGCTGGTACAGATCGACAAGAATCACATCTGCGGATGCCGGCGAGTGCGCCAAGTATTCACCCGCATCACCGACGTGGATCCTCAGGCGTCGGTCGCCGGGCAGAAAGAACCACTCCTTGGCGATGTCGACCACCAGTATCCGCCGCTCCACGGCGCGGATTCGGAGCGTGTCGAATCCCGCGTGCAACGCGCTGGCCAGGCTGCCGCCACCGAGTCCCAGCAACAAGACATCGCGAGGCTGTTGAACGAACAGCAGCGCGAGCGCCATCGCGCGCGTGTAGTCATACAACAGGCGCGTGGGCTCCCGTGCGTTCATGCCGCTCTGCGCGGTTTCGCCATCGAAAGACAGATAGCGCAGATCGCCGTCCTGCCAAACCTCCACCCAGCCGAAAGCATCGCGGCGGCGATAGACACGGTGTCCGGATACGCTCATCGCGCCGTCACGCGGAAGCAATTACTGATTTTCATGGTAGAGACTGAAACCCCCAGGCAGTCATTGAAGTTGACCCGTGGCTCGACCGCGGAATGTCCGAGGCAGGGCGCTGGAAATGCTCCCGGCATTTCCAGCATTCCCCGTTTCTCCACGAGTGATGCCAAGGCCATGCTACGCGGACGCATTCACGACGTTCCCACGGACGAATCACAGGCAACCGACAGGCGGCTTTCACGCGAAGCAAGCGGCGCCGAGATCATTTTCCCGTCACCCATGTTCTCCCGATTTTAATTTTCAAAAAAAACTTATTCCCGCCAGACATACGATTCAAGGGCATCTCGAAAAATCGAGATGCCCGAGTGGGACAGGGATGTCCCACCCTTTTCGATCACGATAAGTGATGGAAAATGTGAGCGAAGCGGAACTCGCATTTTCTCTTTGCGACGAAAAAAATGCCATGGAAGGCATTTTTCGAGATCTCCTCAAGTCAAGAGAAACCTTCACGAAAAGCAGTGACTTAGCAGGATGTTGAAAAAGTCCTTCCATGGACTTTTTCAACTAAGAAACCGGAAAATGCGATTGCCCGATTCCTTCATTCTCAATGACTTGCCGTCATCGAAAATGGCGGCACATCCCTGTATCGCACACAGGCCCTGGCCCGGATTTCTCACCGGCCTTCTACTGCGGCGGCCCAATGGCACGCCCTTTGCACAGGCTTCTACACAAGATATTGTGATTGACTCAAGAAAAAAACGGTATATATTGATTACAGCGATTTGCTTTCGAAGCCTTTTCCACAACCCTTGAGTCATGGTAGAGCGAAAACGAAAGCATGAAACCGCTCAAGTGGTCTCCGAGCGCATATTTCGCCATACGAACTCGATCTGGAATCACACCCATGCCCGACTGGAGCCAACCCCATAAACAACTGACCCCGGCGTTTCGCCCCCCTTCGGCGCCGACGTATCGCTTCGCGGCGCGACGCGCCACCGCGAACCAGGAAGCGGATATACGCGAACCTGGCGGCGAATATGGTAACGGCGGAGAATCGCGATCCGATGGCGTCTGGCCGCTACCGATATTCGGTCCCGTCCCGGACACCGTGAAGCAGCCCTCACAAGCACACCGCTGGGCGCGAGAACGCTACCTGCGCACCCTGGCCGAGCGCCTGAACGATGCACCCGACGAGCAGACGAGCGGGCAAGGCCCGGATACCTTAAGCGAGGACGAGCGACACATGCTCGGCCGCGCCCTGAGCCTGTTCCAGCAGGCGGCGCCACGCATGGGCCGACAATTGCTGACCGCCATGCTGCCAGCGATCGCCAACCCGGAATGCCAAGCTTACCAACGCCTCCAAGTCGAGCAGAAACGGCACGAACAGGATCAGCTTCGCGACCTCGCCACGCGAGTTCATATACCGCCGGACGCGGAAGCCACGCTCGTCTGGGCGGAAGCGTTTATCGACGCCTTGCCTCCAGGCGCCAAACAGGTGGAATCGTCTCGCGACAAACAGCGGGTGTTGCGCGCGCTCTGTGTCTATTACCTGATCGAAGAGGGTCTGGTCCTACATACCTCGCTGCCCATGGTGCTCGGACTGGGACGACGCGGCAAACTGCCCGGCGTCAATCGCGTGTTCCACGCCTTGGCGCGCCACAATATCGAGTTCAGCGCCTTCGGTATCGACCTAATCAATCAGATCCGTATCGAGAATCCAGATCTTTGGAATGCCCCATTCCAGCATGAAGCCGGCACGCTGCTGCGGAACGCGGTCGAATTGCAAACCCGCTATTTCTATGCCTGCTTGCCGCGTGGCATCCTCGGCCTGAACGCGCCGATGCTGGAAGCCTATCTACGACTCACCGCCAACCGGCGCGCCATCCAGACCGGCCTGCCACTGCCGTTCGGACACGAAAGTAATCCCTTTCCGTGGATGGCGGACATCAGCGACTGACGCCGCTTGCCTCCCCAATGGCTGCCCGCACTCGTCCGGCATGCCCCGGGGCATCATCGTCCCACAACCAGACGACACCGGGATAGGAACGCAACCAAGTCAATTGGCGCTTAGCCAATTGGCGCGTAGCAATGATGCCTCGCTCGATCATCGCGTCCCGATCCAGTTCGCCGTCCAGATATTGCCACATCTGACGGTAGCCGACGCACCGCATGGACGGCAGCTCGGCATGCAGATCACCGCGTCGATAAAGCGCTCGCACTTCAGCCTCGAAGCCTTGCGCCAGCATCGCATGGAAACGCGTCGCGATACGCTGGCGCAGCAACTCGCGGTGACGCGGCGCGCGGGCGAATTTCAGTAGCATCCAATCCGTCGCGGGACGCCTGCCGGCCGCTTGCAGTTCGGAAAGGGGCCGACCGGTCAGCTCCCAGACCTCCAGCGCGCGCTGGATGCGCTGCGGATCGTTCGGATGGATACGCTCCGCGGCCCGCGCATCGACCTGGCGCAGCCTGTCGTGCAGCGCGGCCCAACCGGACTGCGTCGCCTCGCGCAGCAGGCGGGCGCGCAGCCGCTCGTCGGCCCGCGGCAATTCGGACAAGCCGAATTCCAGTGCGCGGAAGTACATCATCGTGCCGCCGGTCAACAGCGGAATACGCCCGTTCGCGTGGATCGCTTCCATCGCATTCAGACAATCCTCCCGAAACCGGGCTGCCGAGTAGGCTTCCGCCGGGTCGCACAGGTCGATCAGGCGATGCGGGGCCATGGCCAACGTCTGCCTATCCGGCTTGGCGGTACCGATATCCATGCCACGGTAGATCAGTGCGGAATCGACGCTGACGATCTCGAATCGCCCACGGCCGGCCAATTCCACCGCCAGCGCGGTTTTTCCCGATGCAGTCGGTCCCATCAGGCACACGGCGGTTTTCATGCGGTCACTTCCGTCATCGCTTGGGGTTTCGGATCAGCCACCAAGCGATTGCCCGGCGGACTGTATGTTAGAATAGCGCATCGCCTTCGTCCAAAGCCACACGAGGTTTTCCCGCGGTGACGCATCTTCTATTCCGCCGTCATTTCAGTCGAAACATCCTGCTACGCATGATTCTCCTTGCGCTCGCCGCGGCCGGCTTGATCTACTGGCAACTGGACTTCATCAATGGCGTCTATTTCAGAAACCAACTGACCGGCGTCGGCCTGGCAATCAACGCCACCATCATCGGCCTGTTCCTGCTCGGCATCCTCAAGATCATCCTATCGCTGTTCCACTACATGCGCGAGGAACAGGCGCTGACGCGCTTCGTGCATAATCTCGACCATCACAGCAACCTGCTCAAGGGCTTGCCGAAGCGCTCGATCATCGGCCAGCGCTTCTCGACCATGGAACAGATCAATCGCAGCAATACGCCGATCAACCACGGCGCGCTGGCCTCTACACTGGTGGCGGCCGAATCCACCCGCACCAGCTTTCCGAAGTTCATCAACAACATCCTGATCCTGACCGGCGTGTTCGGCACCATCGTATCCCTGTCAATCGCGCTAATCGGTGCGTCAGACGTATTGGAGAACGCGGTCGATGTCGGCGGCATGGGCATGGTCATCCACGGTATGTCGACGGCGCTTTCGACCACCATCACCGCCATCCTCTGCTATATGTTCTTCGGCTATTTCTACCTGAAGCTCAATGACGTACAGACCAACGTACTCAGCGGCGTGGAACAGGTCACCAGCAGCTACCTGATGCCGCGCTTCCAGATCGAGTCAGACAATATCCTGTATGAATTCAGCGGCCTGATCCGCTCGATGCAGACCTTGGTGCAACACATGGAAGCCGCGCAGAAGAACTTCCTCGGCGTGGAGAAACGCCTGCTCGGCACCTTGGATGCCTACCGCGAAAGCGCCAGCAGCTATCGCGAGGAGCTCAGCGAGATCAAGGGCCTGTTAAAGAAGGGCTTTCGTCTCTCCGAGAGCGACTGAAATGCGTATCGAGCAGAGTTTCGTCGATCTGCGCGGCGTTGGTGAACGGGACGGCACCGACAACGAGAGCTTCTGGCCTTCATTCACCGACATCATGACGGTCATCGTAATGATCTTTCTGATCGCGATGGTCGTGTTGCTGATGCGCAACATGGAACTGATCAACCAATTGCGCTCGACCATGGAAGCCGAGCGCATGGCAGCCAATCTGGCCCGCGAGACCTCGGAGGAGAAGGAAAGCCTCGCGCTAAAACTGATCGATGCCGAGAACAAGCTTTCGGTACTGCGCATGGATCTGTTGAAGAAGGACGAGCAGAACCAGAAACAGGCGCTGACACTGCAACAACAGCGCAAGACCATCAGCGCCATCGACACGGAGAAGAGCCGGCTGCTGCGTGAAACCACGCAACTGACGCAGACCCGCGACCGCCTGACGAACGAACTCAAGCAGACCACGGCGGAATTACGGAACAAGACTGGCGAACTCGCCCTTGCCCGCCAGGATCTGGATATCAAGGTCAAGCAGCTGAATGCCGCGACCCACCGCCTGGACACCATACGCCAAGCACTCGACCAACGGGAACAGCAGCTTGCGCAACACCAGGCCGAGCTGGAGAATGCCCGCCAGGCATTGAACCTGTCGGACAGCACGTTGAGCCAGTTACAGAGCAAATACGGCTCGTTGCAGCGCAAATATAACAAGCTGATCCGCCCGGCGCGTTCGCCGCTGGGCAAGTATGTCGTCGAGGTACGTTATCTGAAGGTCAGCGGCAAGGAGCGCATCGAACTGAAGGCCGACAAGCGGCCCGGCTTCGTCGCCGTCAGCCGCGACGCGCTACATGTCCGCCTCGCAAGGTTGAAGAAGGAACATAACAACAAGCTGTATATCAAGGTCATCATCCCGGAAGACAGCGGACTGTCGTATTCGGAGGCATGGAAATTCACCACCGAGCTACATCGCCGCTACGACTACTATTTTCAGGACCAAGCTGACTCTCATGATGGGAAAACACCTCCGCCATCATAAGATCGACCCCGCAACAAAGATTACCGGGTTGATCGTGGCGCAAGGACGCGCCGCCATCGACGATGACCGATGTAAGTCATTGCCCATCGAGAGATTCCGCGCAATATCGCCGATGGACGAGGGCGCGCTATCAACAGGTCGGGACGGCCCGTTTGCTTGCCGGGTCGATAGTTGCCCGTGGTTCGGCCACGGGATGCCCGAGGCAAGGCACTGGCAAACGACTGCCTACTTTCACGCTAACAGGATATTGAAAACGCCCCTCCATGGACTTTTTCAACGACAGAACCGGAAAATACGATTTCCCGGTTTCTTCATTTTCAATGACTTGCCGTCATCGAAAATGGCGGTACATCCCTGTATTGCACACAGGCCGTTGAAAAATGCCATTTTTCAACGGCCTGCTAAGCCTGATGAATGATCGAAAGCCGCCGCCGCGCTGCTTCGCACCGCTGGAGAACGCCGGGTGCCGGATACTGATCCTCGGCTCCATGCCCGGCGTGGAATCGTTGCGTCAGCAACAATACTACGCCCACCCACGCAACGCCTTCTGGCCGATCATGGCATCACTGTTCGGCATCGGCAGCCACCTGCCCTATGCCGAGCGCTGTGCCCACTTGGTAGCCAACCGGATCGCCCTGTGGGACGTGATGCGGACCTGCCAGCGATCTGGCAGCCTGGACAGCGCGATCGAGCGCGATTCCATCCAGGCAAACAATTTCCCCGCGTTCTTCCGCTCGCATCGCCACCTGAACGCCGTGTTCTTCAACGGCGCCGCCGCCGAGCAGACCTTTCAGCGGAAAGTCGCGCGCCAGCATGCCGACGCCGACTGGTTGCCGGAAACTCGCATCCGCCTGCCTTCGACCAGCCCGGCGAACGCCCGCCTCGCGGTCGACGACAAAATCCACCATTGGCAAATAATTCGCCAACATCTGTAAGCCAATCGCCGCCATGCACTATGCTAAGGTGACAGTCTGACGATTATGATGCAAGCAACACCTCGCCACTATGAAGGTGGCTCAGGGTTCAGCCAAGGCCGGGTCTACACAGACGTATCCATGGCATTCCCGCGGACGAATCACAGGTAACCGACCACACCCTTTCACGCTAAGCCACCGGAAAGCCCATGCCCACCACAGCCCGCTCGCTCGCCAACTACCAGTTGGTCGAAACCCGTTTGCAGGAGCAACTCGACAACGGCACGACACGCTGCAACCTGTGTCTGTGGCGCTGCAAGCTGGCCCATGGTCAGCGTGGCTTCTGCCAAGCGCATGTCAACCGCCATGGCACACTCTACAACCTGTCCTACGGGATACTCTCGGCGATCGATGTAAACGCCATCGAAGAGAAACCGGTGAGACACTACCGACCCGGCACCCGGGTGCTCTCGGTCGGCAGCTATGGTTGCAGCTTCCGCTGCGGTGGCTGCCACAACCTGGAGATATCCTGGGGCGTCACCGCGTTGGACGGACTCGCCAAGGGTGAATCCACCGAGGCATTCGTGACGCCACGGGAGCTGGTCGACGCCGCGCTACGCCAGCAGGTACAGGGCATTGCCTTCACCTACTCCGAACCCGCCGTGTGGCTGGAGTATATCCTCGACGTGTGTCTCCTCGCGCGCGATGCCGGTCTGTACACCGTGTATGTCACCAACAGTTTCGTCACAGACGAAGCGCTGGAACGGGTCGCCCCATGGATCGACGTACTGTGCAGCGACATCAAGAGCCTGCGCGACGATTTCTACAAGGACATCTGCCCGACCGCCAGCGTGCGAGTGGTGCTCGACTCGATCAAAAAAGCGCAACGACTCGGCATCCATGTCGAGACCCGCACCAACGTGATCCCGGGACGGAACGATGATCCCGACGAGCTGTATCGCATCGCCTGCTGGGTACGCGACAACCTTGGCGAGGATAGCCCCTGGCATATCACTCGCTTCTTTCCTGCCTACAAGCTTGGTGATGTTCCGGCAACCCCTAGCGAGACCCTGAGCGCGGCCCACGAGCAAGCCAGGCGCGCGGGCCTGAGGCACGCCTATGTGTATGACGATACCGGCTGCGACTGTGCGAAGGAGAACCTGCCCATCCACGTCTATCTGGACAAGGATGCCGGTGAACTGCACAAGGTGAAGAAGTGCGCGGCCTCCTGCTGCGGCGACGAAGGCATCGTGGTGAAGAAATACGAACATCCGGACAAATCTTGATGACGTGGATTTGTTATAATATTAGGTTCATTTTTCAACCCGACCAGGCAGAACGACCATGACCCGAATCGTAAACTGTGTAGTGCTGAAGAAAGAAGCCGAAGGCTTGGACAAACCGCCCTATCCCGGCGAACTCGGCCAGCGCATCTATGAAAACGTATCGAAGGAAGGCTGGACGAAATGGCAGGAACGCCTGGTCACTCTGATCAACGAAAACGGTCTAAGCACCGCCGATCCACGTAACCTAGACACCATAGAGAAACACATGCTCGGCTTCTTTTTCGACGAGGGTGACTACGGCCAGGCGCCGGCCGGCTTCCAGGAAGGCGGTGGCGGAAAGAAGTAAGCCAACCGACAATATAGTGACGTGCTTCCGGTATGCTAGCCCGGATTTCTCACCGGCGTTCTTTCTACTGTGGCGGCCCAATGGCACGTCCTGACTGGCGTTCGCTCAGTCGGGATGCTCGACGTAGTGTCGGCTACGCCTGCGCGTCCCTCGGTCGCGAACGCCAGCCATCACACCACCTTGAGCGGCCTCGCGACGCGACCCGGTGGAAATCCGGGCTAGGGACTTCCGCGGACGAGCCACAGGCAAGCAACGCAGCGGCGCATCTCGGCAAGCCGTCTACCTTTATCGCCTACAGCCGCTTCTCCAAGATCCAGCGAATCTCGTCGTCGAGCAACCGGATGGGATTGGTGCGCATGCTGCTACCACGAGAGTGGTTGACCACATGCGCGAGATCATCCCGCCCGATATCGAACATGGACAGGCGCGGCAGGTGCAAATGCTCGCTCCACCCCATCAGTAATTCGATGAGCTTCTCCCAGGCGAGTCTCTTGTCGCGCCAGCGTTTTTGCCAGAGAATCTCGCTGACCCGCGCATAGCGATCCAATGCCGGGTTTTCCGGCTCGCGTTCGAGCATGCTGAGGATATTGCGTTCGGTCGCCACCGCCAACAGGGTACCACATACCACGCCATGCGGAATCGAATAGAAGGCGCCCATCGGCGCGGCCAATCCATGTACTGAACCGAGACCCGTCTGCGCCAGATTGATACCGGAAAGCAGCGAGGCATGAGCCATGCGATCCCGCGCATCGGCATCCTGGCCGCCGCTGTCATGCAACGGCAGCAGACCATCGCGCGCGGCGCGCAGACCGCTGACGCCCAACGCATCGTTGAACGGATTGGCTTTCAAGGACACATAGGATTCGATCAACTGGGTCAGCGCATCCATGCCGTTCGCGGCGATCACCGTCGGCGGGCAGGTCGCGAGCAGATCGGGATCGACAAAGGCATACTCGGCGACAAGCTGGTCGTCACGAAAGGATTTCTTGAAGCCATCGCTTCCCGAACGTCCGAGCACGGCATTCTTGGTCGCCTCGCTGCCCGTTCCCGCCGTGGTCGGTACTGCAATGAACGGAACCGCTGGACCGATATATTCTCGCTCGGGTCCCACGCCTTCGAGGTAGTCCATCACCGAATCACCGACACGCAATAGCCCGGCAATCGCCTTGGCAGCGTCCAAGGCGCTACCGCCACCTATCCCGAGCACGACATCAATGGGTTCGTGTAGAAAACGCTGGACGTTGCGGTCAACCAATTCCGGAGAAGGCTCGCCCACGACATTGACCACATGCCAGACGCACGCCATCTCGGCAAGCGCCGCTTCCAGTTGTTCCCAATGGTGACTGGATGGAAACGAACTCGCGCCGGTGACAAGTAGCACGTGCCGGCCATAACGGGAAATACACTGGGGGATCTCGGAGAAAACGCCACTCCCGAAACGGATGCGTGGCAGACGCGAAATAGCAAAGCCCTGAAAGGGTGAAAGCATGGGTGCTCCGGGCGTCGCTGGAAAAGCGGAAGAGGATCAAGAGGCTTCTGCTTGTCCCAATGATTGCAAATAGGCGTCCTTAACGCGCTCCCTCAGCTCCTTGCCAGGCTTGAAATGTGGAACGTATTTTCCTTCCAACGTTACCGAATCACCGGTCTTTGGATTTCGACCGACTCGCGGCGGGCGATAGTGTAGGGAGAAGCTGCCGAATCCACGGATTTCGATGCGATCGCCCGAGGCCAGCGCCTGACTCATCCGCTCAACGAGATGTTTCACCGCCAGTTCCACATCGCGATAGGCGAGATGATTCTGGGCATTGGCGATGACCTCTATCAATTCTGACTTTGTCATGCTGGATTATCCATGCAGTTACATTGAATCGAGTAGCGAACGCCACCCGAGGCGACATGGCTTTCGCCCGCCCCGAGGCAGCGGGACGCGCGGCGGCACAAGCCGGCGCGCGCGCAACGTCAGTCCGAATCGCCACCACCGATCTGGCCTTTCAGAATATCACCGAGGGTCGCCGTGCCGGTAGAGGAATCCGCGCGGAACTCCTTCATCACCTTGCGTTCCTCATCAAAGTCCTTCGCCTTGATCGACAAGGAGATGGAACGGTTCTTGCGGTCCACGCCGAGGAATTTCGCCTCGATGGGATCACCCACCTTCAACACCATGCTGGCGTCCTCGACACGATCACGCGACAGCTCGGAGGCCCGCAGATAACCGTCGACACCCTCAGCCAGCTCGACGACAGCGCCCTTGGCGTCGACTTCCTTGACGGTACCAGTCACCGCGCTGCCCTTCTCGTGGGTTGCGACGTAGCTGGAGAACGGATCCTTGTCAAGCTGTTTGACGCCCAGCGAGATACGCTCTCGCTCCGGATCCACCGCGAGCACGACGGTTTCGAGTTCACTGCCCTTCTTGAATTCCCGCAGCAGCTCCTCATCGGCATCATCCCAGGTGATATCGGACATATGCACCAGTCCGTCGATGCCACCTTCCAGACCGATGAAGATACCAAAATCGGTGATCGACTTGATCTTGCCGGTGACATGATCGCCCTTCTTGAAGGTTTCGGCGAAGACTTCCCACGGATTCTGCTGGCACTGCTTGATGCCAAGCGAGATACGCCGACGCTCTTCGTCGATGTCCAACACCATGACCTCGACTTCGCCGCCGAGCTGCACGACCTTGGTTGGATGCACGTTCTTGTTCGTCCAGTCCATCTCGGAGACATGCACCAAGCCTTCGATGCCTTCCTCGATCTCGACGAAGCAGCCGTAGTCAGCGATGTTCGTGACCTTGCCGAACAGACGCGTGCCTTCCGGATAGCGACGCGCGACGTTCGACCAGGGATCGTCACCCATCTGCTTCAAGCCGAGGGAAACGCGGTTGCGCTCGCGATCGAACTTCAATACCCGGACGGTGATCTCGTCACCGATTTCGACGATCTCGGAAGGATGCTTGACGCGCTTCCAGGCCATGTCGGTGATATGCAGCAGGCCATCTATGCCACCGAGGTCGACGAAGGCGCCGTAGTCGGTGAGGTTCTTGACGATACCCTTGACCTCCTGGCCCTCGGCCAGGCTGGCGAGCAAGGCTTCGCGCTCCGCGCTGTATTCCTTCTCGACCACGGCGCGACGCGAAACCACGACATTGCTGCGGCGGCGATCCAGCTTGATAACCTTGAATTCGAGCTCCTTGCCTTCCAGATACGCGGTATCGCGCACCGGACGCACATCGACCAGCGAACCCGGCAGAAACGCGCGGATATCGTCCAGTTCGACGGTAAAACCGCCTTTGACCTTGCCACTGATGCGGCCGGTGACGATCTCGTCGTTTTCGAAAGCTTTTTCGAGACGGATCCAAGCCTGGTTGCGCTTGGCCTTCTCGCGCGACAGACGGGTGGCGCCGGAGCCATCCTCGACGGCGTCCAACGCAACCTCAACCTGATCACCGACCTGGACCTCCAGCTCGCCATCCTTGTTCAGGAACTCGCTGCGTGGGATCAGGCCCTCGGACTTCAAGCCGGCATTGACGACGACGTAGTCCTGGCCGATTTCGACGACCGTGCCGATAACAATAGCCCCCGGCTTCAGTTGGGTATTGGCTACACTTTCTTCAAACAGTTCTGCAAAGCTTTCGCTCATTTCGGTTAAATCCTGATGCGCCACGCGCATTCTTCGCTGGGTTGGCGGCCAGAAGGCCACCGGGTTGGTTAAACACAAATCGCCACGTCGATAACCGGAACAAGCCAGTCGATCCGCGTGGCGATCATTGAATTACAGCCCGGGGATACGTTCCTTGACGTAACCGAGCACCTTTTCCACGACCTCGCCGACAGCCATGTTGGATGAATCCAGCAACAGCGCGTCTGGCGCAGCCTTCAGCGGCGATACGGCACGTCGCTCGTCCCGCTCGTCCCGCATGAAAATTTCTTCCACCAAGCTCTCCATGCTAACATCAAGACCCTTTGCCTTCAATTGCTTATAGCGCCTTTCGGCGCGTTTCTCCGGCGACGCGGTGAGGAATATCTTAGCCTCCGCGCCGGGGAAGATCACCGTCCCCATGTCGCGTCCCTCGGCGACCAGCCCGGGCTCACGCACATAACCCTGTTGCCAACTGAGCAGCGCCTCACGCACCTCGGGGATGGTGGCTATCTTCGACGCCGCGTTTCCCGCTTGTTCTGTGCGGATCGCGTCGGTGACATCGATATTATCGAGGAAGACATGGCCATCACGGAACACCGCGTCCATGTTCTTCGCCAGCTTCCGCAAGGCCGGCACATCGTCGGGCGCGATACCGGCGCGTTCTGCGGCAAGCCCGACCAAACGGTATAGGGCGCCGCTGTCCAGGGTGCGCCACCCGAGCCTCTCGGCCACCAGGCTGGCAACGGTGCCCTTGCCGGAGCC
>JALSSX010000120.1 GCA_026984055.1 Sedimenticola sp.
GAATACTGGCGATCGCGTTGTCAGTGCTGCTGCCTTGCCCGACCTCGACAACCGGGGGACGTTGCAAATCCGGTAATGCGAACGGGCTGTTGCGGTCGTCTCCGAAAGCCAGGCCGGACAGCAACAGTGATCCGCCAAGCATGGCGGTGAGCAATTTGGATTTCATTGGGTCTCTCCGTTGAACGTGAGATCCCAGTGTAGAGCGACATGGCCGGCGGGTCTGTCGGTATTCGGTAACCTTGCGTATCTCAATGTGTCAGCGTCAGTGGACATCTGGATCGATGCTCCGTGGCCTGAATTGGCGTATCAGCGCGCCGAGCCGGCGCGCGTCGTCGGTGCTGGGTTTGCGGCTGTAGCGCAGGCGGATATACAGTTGGATGATTGGGCGGGTCGTCGCGGCCAAAGCCGGTTGTTCCTTCTCGATGCGTTTTTGCAGGTCGAACGGGCCTTCCCAGGGACGACGCTGGATGCCGGCGAGCGCCAGCCTGCGGTTGAAGCGGGCATATTGCCGGGTGATCGGGTCGATGCGTCGGCGGCGACTCTTCTGCAATACCCACGCGAGCAGGCCGATCATCAGCAGGCTGGAGACGACTGAGAGCACGATCAGTTGCGGAAGCTTCAGCCAGTCCAGGCCGAGGGTGCCGAGCAGATCGAGCTGTCGGGCGCGGTCGAAGTTCACCACCCAGCGCGACCAGCCGAGCTGCATGCTGTCACCCAGCCAGCGAGCCTCGCGCAGCAGACGACCAAGCAGGCTGTCGCTTCCGAGCCGGAAACGCACGGGTGCGCCGGCATCGACGATGTGGGTATCCAGCGGGTGCTCGATGCGTTCCGGGGCGACGGCGGCGGTCGGGTCGACACGTATCCAGCCGCTGTCGTCCAACCAGATCTCGGCCCAGGCGTGGGCATCCGACTGGCGGATCAGCAGGAAATCGCCATGCGGGTTGTATTCCCCGCCCTGGTAGCCGGTGACAATGCGTGCGGGCAGGCCGCCGAGGCGCATCAGGATGACGAAGCTGCTGGCGTAGTGTTCGCAGAAGCCCTTGCGGGTTTCGAACAGGAATTCGTCGACCGGATGCCGGCCGAGTCGTGGTGGTTTCAGCGTATAGATGAAAGGCTGCTGGCGATAGTGTTCGAGTACCCGTTGAGCATATTCGGCTGGCGAGCGGCCGTCGCGCAGTTTGGCGGCGAATTCCCGGACGCGCTGGCTGATCCCCGACGGCACGACACTGGCGCGTTGCCGTTCGCGGGCCGATAGTGTCAGATTTGCCGCATCGGCATAGGAGCCAGCCCTGTAGCTGAAACGTTTGCCGATCGGCGCCGGCCAGCGCAGCACAAAATCGCGGCCGAGACGCGATCCTGGAGGAATCCGCGCTGGTAGATCCAGCGCGTATAGCCAGTACCTGCCGCTGGGCTCGAGCATGATTTCGTAGTCGATCCGCTTGCCCTTTGCGCGCAGGCCATCCGGCAGACCTCCATCCGAAAGCTTGCCGGACTCCCAATGGCGGCCATCGGTATCCCACAATACCGGTCCGCGCCAGTAGCGTTGCGCCGGTGGTGGCGGGCCGTCGACGAAGCCGGAAGCGCGGAATGCCGGTTCGAGGGACAAGCTGAGATTGCTGATGTCGCCCATCGTCAGACTGCCGTCCAGGCCTGACAGCCCCGCGCCTTCGATATGCAGGTTCCACAATGGCGAATCGAAACGCGGAAACAGATAGAACAGCAGCAGCATAGCCGGCAAGCCTTGGCCGGCCATCAGCAGGCTGCGACGGAGTGAATCGACGACTGAGTGATCGAAGTGCCGGCGGTTGAGTTGCATCAGCAGGCTGGCCAGCAGCAGCGCCACCAGCAGCAGATAGACGCTCATCAGTAGACCGCTTTCGAAGAAGAATTGGGTTGCGATTGCGAACCAGCCGAGATACACCAGCACCAGGATATCGCGCCGTCGGCGGATCTCCAGCAGCTTCAGGCCGGTCATTGAGACCAGCAGTGCGACGCCGGGCTGTTGTCCGATGGGCACGCCGTACAGACGCCATACGTTCCATACGCCCAGTGCCAGCAACGGTGGTATCAGCCAGCGGCCCAGGTGCGACCAATTCAGCGCTGTCGCCAACAAGCTGATCACCACACAGACGAGAAAGAACGCGAAAACCGGCCAATGGACATGTCCGGCATGCGGCAGCAGGGCAGCCGTGACGAGGGTGATCGCGGCGAACGCATGTCCGCGTTCGACTGGCAGATCAGCCAGTATGCCGATGATGTATCTCCGGAGCAGGGAGGCGGGTGCCGAGAGTGTCGATCATAGTCGCTTGGCTTTTGTCGTTGCACGGAGTATGTGGTGAGCCGCGACCGGAGTCAAACCATGGCCATGTTGTCATGTGGCGACTGCGCGGGTGCCGGCCAGTGTATTAGATAATCACCGGGTTGGTCGGCAATCGGGCATATCGGCTATCATAGGTGGCCCAGCGACTATACTTTGAGAAATCAGATGAGCAAAAACACCGTGGAACAGGATGTGATGAGGGTGATGCGCCAGGTGTTGGCGTCCATCATCAAGGACACCACCCCCCAGCCGGGGATGCGACACCCCCTGTCCGACCGCACCATCCAGGACGTGCGTAAATGCCTGCAATTGATCTCCGCGCGGGAAAGGGAGCTGGCCGATGCCCAGGGGCGGGTCGTCGAAAAGCCCTACTACGTCGATGAGCCGCCAAAGGCCAGGGTAGTGTCGATCGACTCAATCGAGAAGCCGGAAAAAAAGGGCGACTGAATGAAAGCATTTTTGATAACACCTGAGCATCGGCGCATCGAGGCTGTCGAGGTCGGCGGTTTAGCCGATATTGCCGCACTGATCGGTTTCGATACCATCGATTCGGACGAGATAAGCCAGTCTGGCGGTGATCGGCTTTACTTCGACGAGGAATGTTTCATTCGCGGCGATGCGGTCAGCGGGCGTTTCCAATTGGATACCCTGGTGCCAGTGGCCGGCAAGGGGGTGATTGTCGGGGGCGATGGCGAGACGTTGAAGGATGTCTCGTTGGACGCGGATGCCCTGGCGGCCCGGGTCAAGTACCTGTAGCGTCACGAAAACTGTGCCCCAGCTATCGTGACGGTTGCGCCTGTGGTTCGGTTGGCCGTGACGATACAGGGCGGCGTTCATGGCCTCCCCGCGGACGGATCTAGCAGGATGTTGAAAAAGTCCTTCCATGGCCTTTTTCAACGACGGAAGCGGAAATTGTGATTTCCCGGTTCCTTCATTTTCAATGACTTGTGCCGTCATCGAAAATGGCGGTACATCCCTGTAGCGCACACAGGCCGTTGAAAAATGCCATTTTTCAACGGCCTGCTAGCCTGGATTTCTCACCGGGTCGCGTAGCGAGGCCGCTCAAGGTGGTGTGATGGCAGGCGTTCGCGACCGAGGGCCGCGCAGGCGTAGTCGACACTACGTTGAGCGGCCCGACCGAGTGAACGCCAGTCAGCGCGCCGCATTGGGCGG
>JALSSX010000121.1 GCA_026984055.1 Sedimenticola sp.
AGGAAGGCATCATCAGCCACGCCGAGATGAGCCATCATCCGCAACGCAACTACATCACCCGCTGCCTCGGCGGCAGCGTGTGGCCGCCACAGGCCAGCTTCGGCCAGATATCCCGACTACGGAAAAATGACATCCTGCTGGCATGCAGCGATGGCTTCTGGGAGCACCTCGACGACGCTCAGCTCGGCGAGACCATCAGCCGTGAAGCTGACTTGGGCAAATGCCTGCGCGAACTCGCGCTGACCGCCGTCGACCTCGGCGGCCAGCACAGCGACAATGTCACCGCCGCCGCAGTACGTTGCAGATACCAGCGCCCAACCACCAATAACGATATCGAGAGCGAGCTGGACGATGCCATCGACGCCTTGCAACAAGCGATGGCGCGACTTGGAAAAATACCCCCCTCACAGGAATCATCATGAGACCCAGCCAACGACAGCCCGACCAAATGCGCGACATCCAAATCCATCGCCACTTCACCAAGCACGCCGAAGGCTCGGTACTGATCAGCTTTGGCGATACCCGTGTGCTGTGCAACGCGAGTGTCGAAGCGCGTATCCCGCGCTTCCTGAAAGGTGCCGGGCAGGGCTGGGTGACGGCCGAATACGGCATGCTGCCGCGCTCCACCCACGAGCGTATGGGCCGCGAGGCCGCGCGAGGCAAGCAGGGTGGGCGCACATTGGAGATCCAGCGCCTGATCGGTCGCTCCTTGCGCGCCGCGCTGGATCTGAAAAAACTCGGCGAACGCACCATCACCATCGACTGCGATGTCATCCAGGCTGACGGCGGCACGCGCACCGCGTCGATCACCGGCGGCTACGTCGCCCTGCGCGACGCCATCCGGGGGTTGTTGAACAGCGGCGCGCTGAAAGAAGACCCGGTCGTCATGCCGATCGCCTCGGTCTCGGTCGGCGTCTGGCGGGGTACTCCCGTACTGGATCTGGACTACGCCGAGGATTGCAACGCGGAAACCGACATGAACGTGGTGATGACCGGTGACGGCCGCTTCATCGAGGTGCAGGGCACCGCCGAGGGCGCGCCCTTCCGCCGTGACGAGATGAACAGCATGCTGACACTGGCCGAGAAAGGCATCGATGAACTGCTCGACGAGCAGCGCGCCGCCCTGGAACAGACCCAGGAGAAAAGCGCATGACCCAGCGCATCGTCCTGGCAAGCAATAATTCTGGAAAACTAAAAGAATTCAACGATCTACTAACCGAAGCCGGCTATGAGATCCTGCCACAACGCGACTTCGCCACCCCAGAGATCGAGGAAACCGGCCTGACCTTTGTCGAGAACGCCATCCTGAAGGCACGTAACGCCGCCGCGCACAGCGGACTGCCGGCAATCGCCGACGACTCCGGCATAGAGGTCGACGCCCTCGCCGGCCGGCCCGGCATCTACTCGGCGCGTTTTGCCGGCGAAGGCGCCAGTGACAAAGACAACCTGGACAAGCTGCTGGAAGCGCTTCGCGACACGGCCGATACCGAACGCGGCGCGCGCTTCCAATGCCTGCTGGTATTCATGCGCCATGCCGAAGATCCAACCCCGATCATCTGTCAAGGCACCTGGGAGGGCCGCATCCTGCGCGACCCACGAGGCGAAAACGGCTTCGGCTACGACCCCGTCTTCTTCATCCCGAAGGAAAATGCCAGCGCCGCCCAGATCAGCGCCGAAAGCAAGAACCGCCTGAGCCATCGCGGCAAGGCGTTGCGCCAACTACTGAAACGCCTGACCTCTCACTAACGATACGAACGAAAACCCTACCCCGGATTTCTCACCAGCCATCTACTGCGGCGGCCCAATGGCATGCCCTGACTGGCGTTCGCTCGGTCCGGATGCTCGACGTAGTGTCGGCTACGCCTGCGCGGCCCTCGGTCGCGAACGCCAGCCATCACACCACCTTGAGCGACCTCGCTACGCGACCCGGTGAGAAATCCGGGCTAGCAAGCATGGGCTTTTTCAACTAAGGAACCGGAAAATGCGATTTCCCGGTTCCTTCATTTTCAATGACTTGCCGTCATCGAAAATGGCGGTACATTCTTGTACCGCACACAGGCCATTGAAAAATGCCATTTTTCGACGACCTGCTAGAGCCAGGCGCGACACCCAAGTCAACTGTCAAGACGGGAACTGAAACACCCCCGAATCATGAAAGGTTTCCTGTGATTCGGCTGCGGGATGTCCGAGGCAGGGCCTGGAAATACTCCTGGCATTCCCCCACTCCCTGTGGGTTATGCCGAGGCCAAACCTACGCGGGCATATTCACGACATGCCCGCGGACGGATCACGGGCAACCAACTACGTACTTTCACGCTAAACCACACGCCTGACATGGAGAAAATCCATGTCCACGCTTGCGCTGGATCAAGAGCAGACCGCACGCGCCCGGGTGTATAGTCACGTGATTTTCAACCGGGTCACAACGCATGAAAAGAACACCGTTTGCCATCGCCGCGCTACTCGCTTCTTCCGTCTGCCTGGCCCGCGATGGCATCGACCTCCACGGCCGCATCCAATTTGGTTTGATCGGCAACGACAACGGCTCGGACAACGTCTTTCCAAGCGGTTTCCTGAACTTCGACGAAGGCCTGAACCTGAACCGCATCGACCTGATCGCCGAGAAGAAGCTGAAAACCAACATACACCCTCGCATCGGTCCCTTTCCCGGCCCGAAACCGGGCAAACCTGATTGGGGCTTCGAGATCGACTTGCGCTACGGCAGGGACGCCGCGATCACCTACGGCCTGGACGATGAACTCGACATCAACGAAGGCAAAAAAAACCTGTGGCTGGCACAGCAATGGTTCCTGCGCGCCTACCAACCCTGGGGCGGCGGATTCTCGCTGATCGCCGGCAGTTGGTTCACACCGCTTGGATACGAGATCGGCGCGCCGGTGGATCCACCGACCGGCTTCTACACGCATTCCTATGCCTTCATATATGGACCTTCCAAGCATGTCGGCTTGATGGGCGCGATGAAACTGCCAGTGGAAAAAGCGCATGGACTATGGTCGCTGGGCCTCGGCATCGTGCAAGGCTGGAACAATCTGCAAGACAACAACCACGACAAGACCCTGCTGCTCGACCTGCGCTGGCGCAGCGCCGACTTCCACGCCTGGGTGGATTTCGAGAACATCATCGGCAATGAGCAGTCCGAGAATGGCGTGACCGATCAGACACGCCCGTTCAACGCCATCAGCACCCATGGCGAAAAACTGCTGCGCCGCATGCATTCATTGACCCTCAATCAGCGCATCGACAAGACCCGACGCTGGACGCTCAACGCGATATACGGATATCAGGAAGGCGGCGACCTGGTCGCCGACGCACACAACCCACCCGGCTTTCTGATCACCGAGGACAGCGCTTGGTATGGCATCAACCTGAACTATTACGATCGCTTCCGCCCCGACATGCAGTTCGCGCTACGCGCCGAATGGCTACGTGACGCCAAGGGTGCGCACGCCTTGCTGCCCGCCGGTGACTACTACGCGATCACCATCAATCTGTCCTGGTGGCCGTTGAAGCAATTGCGTATCCGTCCAGAATTGCGCTATGACTACCACGACGGCCCAGGCAAGGCTTTTGGCGGCCGGGTGCCGACCGTATTCTTTGGAGAGGAAAACCGGCAATGGCTCGCATCCATCGACCTAACCTGGTTCTATCACCCATAGTCAAGGCCAGGCATCGGAGAGACATCCCGATCGCATTCTCGAAGGCCGGCCATTTCGTTCCTGGCGCGGCGAAGGACGGCCGTGGGACCACGTCCCACGACGACGAGCAACATCGCCAGGGGGCAAAAGGAGACGTGCGGTCACTCCAACGCCTGGCAGGATGTTGAAAAAGTCCTTCCATGGACTTTTTCAACGACGGAAGCGAAAAATGCGATTTCCCGGTTCCTTCATTTTCAATGACTTGCCGTCATCGAAAAGGGTGGGGCATCCCCGTCCCACTCGGGCATCTCGTTTTTTCGAGATGCCCTACAGATCCAGCTCTCCTTCCGCCGCCGGCATCTTCAAACCCAGCAGTTCCCAGGTCGCGCGGGTCGCGGCGCGGCCTCGCGGGGTGCGCATCAGATAGCCTTGCTGAATCAGATAGGGTTCCAGCACGTCTTCGATGGTACCGCGTTCCTCGCCGATCGCCGCAGCCAGACTTTCGACGCCAACCGGACCACCATCGAATTTGTGGATGATGGCTTCCAACAGGCGTCTGTCCATGTGGTCGAAGCCGCGCGCGTCGACGTTCAGCATCGCCAGCGCGCGATCCGCGATGTCCCGGCTGATATGGCCATCGCCCCTGACCTGGGCGTAGTCGCGCACCCGCCGCAGCAAGCGGTTGACGATGCGTGGGGTGCCGCGCGCGCGCCGCGCGATCTCACGCGCGCCGACCGCATCGATGCCGATGTTCAGGATGTGCGCCGAACGTTGGACGATGCGGGTCAGATCCTCGGTGGAATAGAATTCCAGGCGTTGGACGATGCCGAAGCGGTCTCGCAACGGCGAGGTCAACAGACCGGCTCGGGTGGTCGCGCCGACCAACGTGAAGGGGGCGAGGTCGAGTTTGATCGAACGCGCCGCCGGACCTTCGCCGATGACGATATCGATCTGGTAGTCCTCCATCGCAGGGTACAACACCTCCTCGACAACCGGGCTGAGGCGGTGGATCTCGTCGATGAACAGTACATCATGGGGCTCGAGGTTGGTCAGCAGCGCGGCCAGATCGCCAGCCTTCTCCAACACAGGGCCGGAGGTCTGGCGCATGTCGGCTTGCATCTCGTTGGCGATGATATGCGCCAATGTAGTCTTGCCGAGTCCCGGTGGACCGAAGATCAGCACATGATCCAGCGCCTCGCCACGCGCGCGCGCGGCCGGGATGAAGACCTCCATCTGCTCGCGCACGACGGGCTGACCCGTATAGTCGGCCAGCGTTCGCGGCCGGATGGCGCGGTCGATGACTTCGTCGTCGCCCTGCTGGCCGGCGTCAATCGGGCTGTCGCGTTCACTCATGACTTCTTCGTCATCGCCTGCAACGCGGCGCGGATGATGTCTTCGCTGGCCAATCCGTCACAATCGACCTTGCGCACCATGCGGCTGGCCTCTGGCCCTTTATAGCCGAGCGCGACCAGGGCGCTGACCGCATCGGCGACCGGGTCATCCACGGCCGTCATGCCGCCGGTCGGCATGATCGAGGCAGCCGGCCCGCCATCGAGCTTTTCCAGCCGGTCACGCATCTCGATGATCAGACGCTCGGCGGTCTTCTTGCCGATGCCGGGCAGGCGCGTCAACGCGTCCGCGTCAGCGTTGCCGATGCACAGACTGAACGCCTCGACAGACATGCCGGAGAGTATCGCCAACGCCATCTTCGCGCCGACGCCGTTGACCTTCAACAGGGCACGAAACAGCAAGCGCTCGCTGTCGCCGTGAAAACCATAGAGGATATGCGCGTCGTCGCGCACCAGCAGGTGGGTGACCAGCACGACAGCCTCGCCGACCGCTGGCAGCTGATAGAAGGTGGACATCGGCGCCTCCACCTCGTAGCCCACGCCAGACACGTCGATCAGCAGAAACGGTGGCTGCTTGACCAACAGCTTGCCAGCCAGCCGGCCGATCATCGCCGGACCCCGGCGCGACGCGCCTGGTCGGCGAGTCGCGCTTGCAGATGCCGGCTGTGCGCGTGACACAGGGCGACGGCCAGCGCATCAGATTCATCCAGCTTCATCGGATCACGATGGTTCAGCAGCAATGCGACCATATAGGCGACCTGACGCTTGTCCGCGCCGCCACCACCGACCAGGGCCTGCTTGACCTCGCGCGGCGAATATTCATGTACATCCAGGCCGGTGACCGCCAGCGCGCAGATCGCCGCGCCGCGCGCCTGGCCGAGCTTCAACGCCGACATCGCGTTCTTCGCAATGAAGATGTTCTCGATCGCGCAGGCGCTCGGGCGATACGCATCGACGACCTCACCGATGCCAGTGAAGATCTCGGCCAAGCGCCCGGCCACCTCGCCATCCAGGCGGATACAACCGCTGGCGATATGCCGGCTCTTCACGCCATCGCTGTCGATGACGCCAAAGCCCGTGACCCTTGAACCGGGATCGATACCGAGGATACGCTGCATCTTGCCGCCGTTCAGCCCGCCAACTGAGTCATCACCTCTTCGGCGATATCAGCGTTGGAGTAGACCTCCTGCACATCATCGAGGTCTTCCAGCGCGTCGACCAGGCGCATGAATTTCTCCGCGCCCTCCTTGTCCAGCTCGACCTTGGTCGAGGCCTCGAAGGTGACCTCAGCATGATCCGGCTCGAAACCCGCGGCGACCATCTTGTCCTTCACGTCGCTGAAGGCATCCGGCGTGGTGATCACATCGATGCTGCCGTCGTCATTGGCGATCACATCGTCGGCGCCGGCATCCAGCGCGGCTTCCATGATGGCGTCTTCGTCCACGCCGGCGGCATAGCTGAGGATACCGGTCTTGCTGAACATATAGGCCACCGAGCCGTCGGTGCCGAGGTTGCCGCCGTGCTTGGTGAAGGCATGACGCACCTCGGAGGCGGTGCGGTTGCGGTTATCAGTCATGCAGTCGACGACCAGCGCGGTGCCACCGGGACCATAGCCCTCGTAGCGCAGTTCATCGTAGTCCTCGCCCTCGCCAGCGCCGGCGCCACGCGCCACGGCGCGTTCGATGGTGTCTTTCGGCATATTCGCCGCTAGGCCCTTGTCCACCGCCAGGCGCAGACGCGGATTCGCGCCGATGTCGCCGCCGCCCATGCGCGCAGCGACGGTGATCTCGCGGATCAACTTCGACCAGATCTTACCGCGTTTTTTGTCGTTCGCCGCTTTCTTGTGCTTGATATTCGCCCATTTACTGTGGCCGGCCATGAGAACCTCGCATAGATAGAATTGTAACCGAATCATTCTACACGCCCGGGGCAGAAGCGGCCATCGCGTAGAAAACAGTCGATCTGCGTGGTCACGGCGCGGGAGAACAACATGCTGAAATGCGACACCGGCAACTCGACGCGATCCCGGTTAGTCGGCAGATCGGTTTCCGCGACGGCCACGGTACCGTCGTTCGGCCCACCGAAACCACCAAGAAAGCTGCCGATACCTAAGGTGCGCACGCCGACGATGGCGCCGACCTCCACTGTCGACGCCGCCCGGGCATAGCGTTCCGCATGATCGTCCAACAGGCCATCGATGATGGATCGCCCCAACACCCAGCGCAGGATGGGGACACGCGCGAGCCGTTTCGCAATGATGCTGCCACGCAATGGCGAACCGCACAGCACCACGCGCCGCGGCATGGGTGGCTCGCCACGATCCAGCAGGTGCGCGACGACGACGCCACCCAGGCTGTGCGCCACCAGATGCACGCCACTGGTATCAAAGCGGCGCAGGTAGTCGGCGAGCAGGCCGGCATTGCGCGCCGGCGTCCAGCTCAGGCTGGGATAACTGAAACAATGCGTCTCGAAGCCCATGCGGCGTAACCGGCGCGCCATGAAAGCCATCACCCAGCCACGCATATAGATGCCATGCACCAGCACCACCGGTGGATGCGCATTTCGTTCCTCAATATTCATTTCATCCTGCCGCCATAGGCCCAATACCCGGCCAACCCTTTTCATGCCATGGACACTAACACACTCGCCCCCCCGATACGCAGACACACCGCGCGAGCCATCCGCTTGCTGTTGGACAAGCCCTCGGTGAACAACCACCAGCTACAGCGCCTGATCGCCGCCGATCCCGCGCTGGCATTTCATCTGTATCGCGAGGTCGGGCGAAAACTCGGCGACAGCGCGGAACCGGTCGCGAGTATCGGCCATGCCTTGTCGCTGGCCGGCATCGCAACGCTCGAAGCACTACTGAAAAGCTGTCGCTATTCTGAGGACAGAGCAAATCATCGCGCCTATCTGGCGCTCTGTTCGCGCGGCATGCATGCGGTGGCGTTCGCCCGCGCCTGGGCGAAACAAGAGCAACAGAGCAATCCAGACGAGATCCTTGGCAGCATGGTGCTGCAACATCTTCCGGAGGTGATCGGTCTAGACACCGGGCGCCCTGAAATACCGCTCGAAGAGGCCATCACGCTGCGCGTCGAACTCGCCGCGCGTTACCACTTCCCGTACCTGAGTCAGGATTGCGCCGAACTCACCGGCCTGATCATCCCGCGTGCGCGCAATGTACTCCTGGCTTACGAACTCGCCCGCCTCAGCGCGGATGGCTGGTATCGCGAGGAAACCCTGCAACATCTGGAATATGTCGCCGAGCATCTGCATGTCCCGCTCGACGTGGCCATTGCCGAATGCCATCGACAAGCCGTCGATTGCGCCCATGGATTGCACGACAGCGGGCTGGACGCGAGCGCTTTCGAACTGGCGACCGCCTGGCCGCTCGCCAGTGATGAAAGCGGGCAACCCACGCCCACCTTGCATGATGAAGTGATGCGCGCGATGCGCGCCATGCAGACCGAACTCGGCCTGCAACGCGTCGCCTTCGCCTTGCTGAATCCGCAACGCACCGAACTCAAGGTCCGCTTCGTTCGCGGCGCCAACGAAAGCGACCCGATCCGTCAAGGCTCGCTAGCCGCAAGCGGCAAGTCACTATTCAATATCCTGCTGCAAAAGCCCCAAGCCGTCTGGGTCAGGCCGGAAAACGTTCAAAAATACCAGCCGTATCTGCCGTCGGCAACATGGATCGACCCGTCCGAATTCATCGCCGTGTCGCTATTCGTCGACCACAAACCGATCGGGCTGTTCTACGCGGATACCTGGAAGGACACCATCCCGCATGCCCGCGCCGACGGACCGACCCACGACAGAGAAGCCGCGTTCCAACACTTTCAGCAACTCTGTCACCGGGTATCCGAGCATATGGCGGCAAGCTTCCCTGGAGGATTTCGACACTGAGCGATGACGCCGGACGACACGGCCAGTGGCAAAAAGATACGTGCAATCATCCCGACGCTTGATTAGCCGTGGCAATACATTGCCCCAAGGTCCGGCTAGGAGTCTGTCGAGTTTAGCTGATCGTCGCGAGTATGGTGGGAAGGCAAGGCCAGTTTTTCTCGATTTTGAGGCGTATACTGAGCCTACGCAACGAACAATCGAGGAAAAATGGACCGTTTTCCCACCAGCGCACGACTGCATGGATGCAGGAGGTAGAGCAATGCATGGAGCAGTTGCCGAGTAGATTAACCCTAAATCCGACAGACTCCTTGGGCATGTCAAAAACCTATCGTTCCATTCTCCTTTTCCTGATCGCCTGGCTGAGCAGTACTGGCAGCCTTGCGGCCAGGGTCGCGCAAGGCCGGAATCTTTCCGATTGCGTGGCGAAACTGGCTTCCACTACTGGCGGTTGGTGTGAGATCCGCCAGCCCGGCGCAAAACCGTCGATCTCCTCGGTATGGCCGACCTCTCCACCGCCAAGGATCGGGATGGAAACCGGTCCCCGCTCGGTGCTGATTGCCTGGAACAGCGCGGCTTTCGACGCAAAGCGCCGTCTGCTGTATTTCACCGGCGGCGGCCATCGGGATTACGGTGGTAACGAGGTCTACCGTTTCGATCTGAACAAGGGTAGCTGGCAACGCCTGACCGAGCCTTCGGCGCTGACCCATCTGTTCATTGACGGGGACTACAATGAACGCGCGGATAAACCATGGCGACGCCTGTGCTGGATGCCCGATACACGCAAGGTGCCGGCCAGCGCGCATACGTATGATGGCTTGCAATTCAGCCGGCGCACCGACACCTTGTTCTATTACGCGATGCGCGCGGCCAACGGCACCTGTTTCGAGGATCGCGACGATCGTTACCGAGACAGTCCGCTAGTGCTGGGCAAGAGGACGCCGGCTTCGGCCGGCTGGTACGAATTCAACCCATCGACCACGGAGACGCGAAACGGATTGGCGCCATTGGCGTGGCGACGGGTGTTTGATTACGAGCAACTACGCGCATTCGGTGTCGAAACCGGCTTCCCGGTAACCGCTGAGCTGGACGACGGCCGGATTGTATTCGGCTCGCGGCACCGCACGCTGATCTACGATCCAGCGGATCCGTCGCCACGAAGCCCGCAAGCTTTCAGCCAGCAGGCGGATTGGGGGGTTGGCAGCATGCGCTATGACCCCGTGCGTGATCTGGTTTGGTCCATTCATCGACACAGGCTGCTGGCCTTCGATGCCAACAACGGCCGACTGACGAGAGAAGTCGAAGCCGACGTGGATCACGGCAAGTCCTTGGCGATCACGGATGATGGCGACTTGGTATGCTGGAATGGCGTGTCGAAGATCTACCGCCTGAATCCGGATGAAGACAAGCCACGTTGGCGATCGATCGACTGGCGTGGCAACGGGCCGATGACGGGGGATCACCGCGTCTATGGGAAGTGGGTCTTCATCAAGGGTCTGGGTGTGTTCGCCGGATTGTCGAGCGAACGTACCGGGGCATGGATATACAAGCCACCCGAACCAAGGCGATGAGACGAGATGTCATCGATCACGGCCCGCCGCACGCTGGATGCCTCGCGCATGACATTGGATGTCCCGAAATGGCGTCGTTCGGCGAATTTCAGACCAGCCTACGATTGGTGGAATGCAGTTATTGACCCGGTGACCACGATCGACGGTATCCAATGTAAGCTGTTGTCTATAAAGAGATTTATCGAAATACCGCCGATTGCCGGGTTAACAGGATGTTGAAAAAGTCCTCCCATTGACTTTTTCAATTACGGAACCGGAAAATGCGATTTCCCGGCTCCTTCATTTTCAATGACTTGCCGTCATCAAAAATGGCGGTACATCCCTGTACCGCACACAGGCCGTTGAAAATGCCATTTTTCAACGGCCTGTTAATGGCGTGAAACTAGGCGGTCAATTGCCTGTGAGCCGTCCGCCGAAACACCGCAAGTAACTACTCAGCTCGCCACTGAAATGCGCCCTCTCTGCGTTGGAAAATGGTCATTTACACCTGTAAACTCACATTTCCCGCCTTGATCTGACACATTTCAGCGGCAATCTGAGCAGTTACAGCATGATTTTCCTACTTGCTGAGTAGTTACCACCGCGAATACGTCCGTGTGGGCTTGGCTCCGGACATCCCGTAGCTGAACCACGGGCAACCTTGCCATGACAGTGAGGATGTTGCTCCCATCGCGATCGTCAGCCGGCAATGTCGCGCAATGCCTTGCGCTTATGCACGCTGATCTTGCGTCCCTGCACGGTGATGATGCCTTTCTCGCTGAGGTTTCTGACGATGCGCGAGAAGGTTTCCGGCTTGATCGACAGACGCGCGGCGATGACGCTCTTGGACAGATCCAGCAGGAAGCTGTCGTGCTTCTCCGGCAAGTGGGTATAAAGGTAGAAGGCCACCCGGCTGGCGCCTGTGCGCAGGCTGAGATCATCGATCTCGCGGATCAGGCTGTGCAGGCGCTGGCTGAGATCGCCAAGCAGCATGAAGCAGATATCGACCGACTCATGCAGCATCGCGGCAAAATCCGCCGAGTTGATCGCAATCAGCTCGGCTGCGGACAACGCGGCCGCGCTGACCGGATAATGGTCCTGCTCGTTGAACATCAGCGCCTCGGCGAAAACACGTTTCTCGCGGATGATCTCGATGATCTTTTCGTTGCCGTCCGGCGACATGCGAAACAGCTTCACCCGCCCTCGGCAAGCCAGGTAGAAACTGGCCGCCGGCTCGCCCTGCTGGAAGAGGGTCTGTCCATCGTCCAGGTGGATTATCCGCGCATGCCGCGCGATACGCCGAAGCTGTTCGTCCGCGAGCCGGGAAAACAAGGGCGCATCCCGCAAGCTGGCGATCAGATCAACTGCATGGGCGCTTCCTGATTCGGTATCGATCATTTCCCGTCGCATTAATTGACAATCATCAAAGCAAGGCATTTTAGCCTCTGCTGTAATGGAATAATAGCCGTCGCCAGTGCAGAATGGTCAGTCTGGAGCACTTCCGCGTCAGACCGCCAAGCAAGGCGTAACTATAAATACTTTCACTCGAGATACGGAGGGGCGAGCATGTCGGAAACCTTTACCAAGTCGATGGCGCGCAACATCTTTTATGGTGGCAGCGTGTTCTTCTTCTTACTGTTCCTTGCGCTGACCTTTGCCAGCCATCAGGACTTCCCGAGCCGGGACAATCACGAGGCACTGACCGAAACGGTCGCCAAGGGCAAGCGCATTTGGGAAACGCATGACTGCATAGGTTGTCACACACTGCTTGGCGAGGGTGCCTACTTCGCGCCGGAACTGGGCAATGTCTACGAACGCTTCGGCAACAGCACCGAGGCGATCAAAGCATTCATCAAGAGCCGGCCGGTCGACGGCGTTCCAGGGCGTCGCAGCATGCCGCAGTTCAACCTCAGCGATGAAGAACTCGAACAGGTCGCGCAGTTCCTGAAATACGCATCAGGCATCAAGACGGCTAACAACTGGCCACCGAATATCAAGGGCTGAGGAGGAGAATAGCCAATGAAATACAAATCACAGTCCGTCGCGAAACTGTACTTCGTCGCGGCAATCGCACTGTTTGTTGGGCAGATTCTGTTCGGCTTGGTGATGGGTCTTCAGTATGTGATCGGTGACTTTCTGTTTCCCGAGATTCCATTCAACGCGGCACGCATGGTGCATACCAATCTGCTGATCGTGTGGCTGTTGTTCGGCTTCATGGGATCGGCCTACTATCTGGTTCCCGAGGAGTCGGAACGCGAGCTGGTCGCCCCCTGGCTGGCGAAGCTGATGTTCTGGATCTTTCTGATCGCCGGCGCGGCCACCGTGGCCGGTTATCTGCTGGTGCCTTACGCCAAGCTGGCCGAGCTGACGATGGACGACCTGCTGCCGACGATGGGCCGCGAGTTCCTCGAACAGCCGACCGTCACCAAGCTCGGTATCGTGGTCGTCGCGCTGTCCTTCCTGTTCAGTATCGGCATGACGATCCTAAAAGGCCGCAAGACCGTCGTCACCTTGGTGCTGTTGATCGGCCTGACCGGTCTGGCGGTGTTCTTCCTGTTCGCATTCTACAACCCTGAGAACCTAGTACTGGATAAATACTACTGGTGGTGGGTCGTGCATCTTTGGGTGGAAGGTGTATGGGAGTTGATCCTGGGCGCAATCTTGGCCTTCATTCTGATCAAGACCACCGGGGTGGATCGCGAGGTCATCGAGAAATGGCTATATGTGATCATCGCGATGACCCTGATCACCGGCCTGATCGGCACCGGACATCACTACTATTGGATAGGCACGCCGGACTTCTGGCAGTGGTGGGGTTCGATTTTCTCCGCGATGGAGCCGATTCCGTTCTTCATGATGACCATCTTCGCGTTCAACATGGTGAACCGGCGGCGTCGCAACCATCCGAACAAGGCTGCGGTATTATGGGCCTTGGGAACCGCAGTAATGGCATTCCTCGGTGCCGGCGTATGGGGTTTTCTCCACACGCTGGCGCCGGTCAACTACTACACGCATGGCACCCAGATCACCGCCGCCCACGGCCACATGGCCTTCTATGGCGCCTATGTGATGATCGTATTGGCGATGATCTCCTACGCGATGCCGATGATGCGTGGCCGCAAGGCGGCGAATAGCCCAAGCTCGCAAGTCGTGGAGATGTGGTCTTTCTGGTTGATGACGGTATCGATGGTATTCATCACGCTGTTCCTGACCGGCGCGGGTATCCTGCAAACCTATCTGCAACGTTACTCCGATCAACCACTGGACTTCATGACAGTGCAGGACAAGATCTCACTGTTCTACTGGCTGCGCGAGATTGCCGGCGTGATCTTCCTGATCGGCCTGGTGTTGTATGTCGTCAGCTTCTTTGTCGGTACCGATGACCCGGAAGCGGTCGAAAAGATCGAGGTAGACGCGGAAACAGCATAACCGCCAGATTCTCCGGACAAGGATCGTCCGGACAACTTGATCACCGTCGGTCTCCGCTAGCGGAGGCAGGCGGTTTTTCATATATGCCGACGCTAATTCCTTTCTTTATCATAGGTTTTCGAATAGCGACATGATGGAAAAACGCAAACAACCACCCGGCGATCTGGCCATCTGGATATTCATCTGCGCGGAACTCAGCGTGTTCGCGGCTTTCTTCGCCGCCTACGCCTTCACCCGCGCGAAGCATCTCGAGCTTTTCAATCGATATCAACAGACGCTGAATACCGACTATGCGCTGATCAATACCCTCGCGCTGATCACCAGCAGTTATTTCGTGGTGCGCGCGGTCGCGGCGATACGCGAAGGCAGTCAGCGGAGTTGCGCGCGCTGGCTGCTCGCAGCGATCGCAATGGGCGCGCTGTTCCTGGTCGTGAAGTCGATGGAGTATCAGCACCATTTCTCACATGGCGTGACGCTGAGCACGAATACCTTCTACATGTTCTATATTTCCCTTACCTTCTTCCATTTCATGCATGTCATCATGGGTATGGTGATACTCGCCGCCGTGGCCCTGAAAGCACATGCTGGCGGCTATACCGCCGAGCGACATGCCGGTGTCGAGACCGGCGCAAGCTACTGGCACATGGTCGATCTGGTATGGATCATACTGTTTCCGCTCGTTTACGTGATGAGGTAACGTCGATGCCATTGACACCCCGAACCGAACAAGGCAAGGCGTTCATTCGCCCCTGCACGATCATCTATCTGCTGCTGATGTCACTGACGCTGCTCACCTGGGCGCTGGGCAGATTCAATGCGCAGATCGGCCTGCCGGCGATGACGCTGTCGATGAGCGTGCTGGGCATTGCGATACTGAAGGGCCATCTAATCGGTGATTTCTTCATGGGCCTGCGTCGCGTGCGTGGCCCATGGCGCTGGGTGGTCACCCTGTGGCTGCTGCTGCCGGCATCCCTGATCACCATCGCATTCATGCAGGCCGGCCAATGAGCACCGAGACGAAGCGACGAGCGAAACCGGACGAGCTCCCCTTCTATCAACCTCAGGGCGATGAAATCCGCCTATTTGAACACGCTTGGGCCAACCAGTTGCCGCTATTGATCAAGGGGCCGACCGGCTGCGGCAAGACGCGCTTCATCCAACACATGGCTGCCCGCCTGGGACGCCCGCTGTATACCGTATCCTGCCACGACGATCTGACCGCCGCCGATCTGGTCGGCCGCCATCTGATCGGCAACAAGGGCACTTATTGGTGCGATGGCCCGCTGACCCGAGCGGTGCGTGAAGGGGCGATCTGCTATCTGGACGAGGTGGTCGAGGCGCGCAAGGACACCACCGTGGTGTTGCACCCGCTGACCGACGACCGACGTATCCTGCCGATCGAGCGCACCGGCGAAACCCTGCATGCGCCGGATAACTTTATGCTGGTAGTGTCTTACAACCCCGGTTATCAAAATCTGCTCAAGGGCATGAAGCCATCGACGCGTCAGCGTTTTGTAGCGATGACCTTTGATTTTCCGGATGCCGAGCTGGAGCAGGAAATTCTCATCGGCGAAACCGGCATCGACAACGAATTGGCTGAAAAGCTGGTGCAACTGGCCGCTTCGCTGCGCGCGCTGAAGGATCATGATCTGGAAGAGGCGGCATCCACGCGCTTGCTGGTGTATGCGGCGACGCTGATCAAGGATGGCCTGCCAATAAAACAGGCCTGTCAGGCTGCATTGGTTGAACCGCTGACTGATGAAGCTGAAACCATAAGCGCGCTGATGGAGGTTGTCGATGCCTGTTTCTGAAGATTATGAACCCAAACAGGCGACGGCCACTGCGGTGCTGGCGCAAAGCCTGTATCTGATCAACCTGCTGCTGGTGCCGGGCATTGCGTTTGTATTTTTATTGCTGTTGTATTTTCTCAAAC
>JALSSX010000122.1 GCA_026984055.1 Sedimenticola sp.
TGCGTATTTCGGCATAGGGAATCATGCTGAGTTCATGTCGTGCGAACGCGACCGCTGCCTCGACCGCCAGGGTCGCTTCCAACAGCATCTCGGCAAAACCGAGATCCCCACGGGTCCGCAGGCGCTCGATGAAGGTATCCTTGAGGCCATTATTGGGGAGAAAGGATTCCAAGCTCAGAAATCGATCGAGAAATGCTTGTGGGAAATCTCTTCCCGCGACCTCGCTGGTAGCATCGTCCAGTGCGCCGAAGTCCACTTCCTGGCGAATGACTGTGGTGGTGTGGTGGATATTGCTTCCGGTGAATACTTGGACGGAGCGAAGTGTAATCGGCGCGCCGATGAATAATACCTGATCGTTTGCCAAAGCACTCGAACTGTCGATGCCTCGCATTTTCAATTCTCCCTGAGACCTTGTTGAAGACTACGCATGATGGGTGATAGCAGATATTCCAATGGCGTTCTGGCACCGGTTTTCAAATAGACATCGGCTCCCATCCCGGGGATCAAGTCGACGCCGGCCAATGATGGCGCTTGGGGTGAGAGCTTGATTCTTGCTCGGTAATAGTCCCGTCCGGTACGAGGATTCGTCAAGCGATCGGCGGAAACTTCCGAAAGCACGCCCTGTATCGGGATGCGCTGGCGGCGACTGATGGAGGTCAGACGCACGTCGGCCGGCATGCCAACATGAATCTCGTCAATATCGTCGGGGTCGATGAAGGCGTCGACGACCAATTCATCGCCACTGGGCACGATTTCCATCAATGGTTGCCCTGGGTCGATCACTCCCCCCGGAGAGTGAATCTGTAGGTTGACCACCACGCCGTCGATGGGCGAGCGTATCCGTGTTCGGCGTAGTACATCGCGCGCCGCGACGATTTTTTGTGACAGGTTGAATTCCAGTGCGCGTTGGGCGCGCAGTTGTTCCATGATTCGTGAAAGGCGCTGGGCCTTCAGTTCGTTTATCTGTAGCCTCATCTGGAGGATGCCTTGATCGAGCTTGCTGATCTCCGCCTGGTAAGCCGCCAGGTCGCCTGTGGTTTCCGCCAGTCGTTGCCGGAGCTTGAGTTCCTCGGATTTGGGGATCAGTCGCTTCTTCAATGCTTTTCTGATGGTTGCCAATTCCTGGAGCATCAGGCCTCGCTGCTTCTTTTTGGCCTTGCCGCGTGCCTTCAATCCCTTGATCTGTTCTTTCGTTTGTTCAATCTTCTTGAGCAGGATTGCTCGCTTCTCCTTGTCGATAGCGCGTAGTCCACGCAGCAGGTTCGATTGGCCGGTGATGATCGAGGCGACGCTCGGATCGCTCTTCGCACGGGTGAGCATTTCAGATGGGAACTCGATGTCCTTGGCGTCATCGAGTTCGGCATTCAAGCGTGCAATCTCTGCCAATGCCTCGATTCGTCTTGCATCGAGTTTGCGTAACTCGGTCGCTGGTTTGACATCACGGAGTTGCACCAGGAGCTGGCCCTTGGAGACATGTTCATCGTCATTGATGAAAATCGCTTTGACGATGCCGCCCTCCAGGTGTTGGACCTGTTTGCGATGACTGGCCACGCCAAGGATGCCGGGAGATACTACGGCGCCTTCGATCGGCGCCAGGCTGGACCAGATCACCAGGCCTCCGATGAACAGGCCCAACACGAGGAACCCGGTGATGATCAGACGGCGAGGGAAGGGCGGGGGAACCATGAAGTCGGTGGCGTGGATGGGCATTGCCGCCAGCTTTTCACGCCTTGTCGCGCCAGTATGCCTTGTCATGATTTTTTCCGTCCTTCAGTGGCGTCGACCATTCGCACCACGCTCGATTTTCTCTTGCGTGAGCGACGCTTGCGTGCCGCGTCCCGGGGTTGCTCTCCATGGCCTTCCTGTTCCCGCAGTTTGGCGATCTTTTCCGGCGACTCCAATGTCGTGGCTTTTTTGTTGCGATTGAGTATCGTGATCGCTTTGTCGGCCACGCGGGCCATTTCCAATGTCTGAGTACTGAAGACGATGATCACGCCGCGTGATTTCAGCTGCATGATGCTGGACATGGTGGTCGAGCGCGAATGTGCGTCGAGGTGAGGGAAAGGCTCGTCGAGCACGATCAGTGGTGGCGTGCCATAAAAGGCTCGCGCCACGGCCAGCGCCTTTCTCTGGCCCGCTGATAACAGGGGCTCATTGTCGATGATCTCTGTATCGTAGCCGTTCGGAAGGTTCAGGATGGCGTCATGAATTCCCGCCAGCCGGGCAGCTTCGACCACGAGATCCATGTCGCCTTCTGCCATGCTGGCGATGTTGTGCCTCACGCTGCCAGGAAATAGAACCGTGTCTTGCGGCAGATAACCTATCTCTCGATGCGTGCTGTTCTGTTGCAGTCGATAGGTGCTGACCTCGCCAAGGCTGACCTTCCCGGAACGGGGTTCGATCAGTCCCGCGGCCAAGCGGCAGAAGGTGGATTTGCCGGCGGCGCTTGGCCCGATGACGCACAGCAGTTCTCCAGGATCGACCTGGGCGTCGATGCGGCGCAGCACCGAGCTGGCTTGATGCGGATAGCGGAAGGCGACATCCTGGAAAGACAGCGAGGCGGACTCCGACGAGGGCAGGGATACCTTGGGCGTATCCACCTGCGGTAACGATGCCTTGATGTTTCGATAGGCGCGGCGCGCGATGATCATCTCGCGCCATTTCAACATGGCGTTCTGTATCAGGGAATATGCGGTTCTCCCGAGCACGTTGGCGGCGATGACGGAACCCAGGGTGAAGGATTGATCGCTGATCACCAACGCGATACCCATGCCCAGCACGCCGATGCGTACCAGTCGACCAACAAAGCGCATGCCGGCGGCGAAATATACGTTGATCGTTTGGCTGCGCATGCCTTCGTCAAGTCGGGTAAAGGCGTTGCGCGACCACCTCCGCGCGAGGTTTTGCACGCTGTTGAGCGAGCCTATGGTTTCCCGGTTATGCTCGGCGGACGCGACCAAGTCCCGGTTATGCTTGCCGGCCTTGAAGGTCGCATTGCGCGAATCGCGTGTTATCAGTTCGTTGACGGCGCCTAGCGCCAGCGCAATCAACCCGCCCAGTAGAACAATGGAACCCAGTGTGGGGGAGATGAGATACACGAAAGCGGTGAATACTGGCGCCCAGATCAGATCCAACCACGCCACCAGGCCGCGCCCCGCGATGAAGGATCGGACTTTCCCCATATCACGTAACATCTTGGAACTGCCGGCCTCCTGAAGATGACTTTTTTGTAGTCCGCTGGCGAACAAAGTGGGTCCCAGGCCACGTTCCAGCCAGTTTCCCCAGGACATGAATAAACGCCGCCGGATCGCCTCCAAGATGATACCGGTCGCGATGGCAAGCAAGGTGATGAGTGTCAGCATGAACAGCGTTTCAAGGCTTCGGCTGGCAACCACGCGGCCGAGAATTTGAAGGATGAAGAGCGGCGCGGCCAGTTTCAGAAGGTTGATGAAGACGCTGAAAATCCCAATTGCCACCAAGCCAGGGTAGGATCTTCGCCAGATGTCACGAATTGAGTTCCTGTCCTTGCTCGATACCGAGGCATCGTTGGATGGATTGCCGGCTTTTTTCATGGTGGCCGATATACGCTGGTGTTTTCCCGCGCTCAGCTATTATCTTCGGCGAATACTGGAAAGTTGAAACCGAAAGCTTCTTCTTGGCGTGTATGAATGGATTCTTCCTGACGTGGCTCAAAATCGACGACCGATTGTCCGATGGGCAGCGTTTCGGACGGATCGAGTTGAGCCTCGGGAACGCCAGTGATCGCCCGAGTCAGTGCGCCGGCTTGTATCTCGAAAGGCGTAACGATGGGGCAGTCGTTCGTCATGGCGGCTTCGCGCATCGCCAACGGCGAGCGTGTGACCTGTCCACTCACGGCGAGTATTGGATACTTCAGCCGCAGCAGTTCTTCGTAGCCAGCTCTCGCACCAAGCGAGTCATAGGCGGCAAATACAACGCCAGACACCAGCGAGCGCAGCTTTTCCGAGCGTAGCAGGGTGGCGGTTTCTCGATGTTGCAGGCCATCCGCGATCTCCACCACCGTAAAATCACATTTCCGCTTGTCGGCCTGAGCGATCAGGCCCAGCACGCCGTTCTCGATCTCCTCGTCGGGAATTTTGTATGTGCTGGCGAAGCCGGCATCGGTGAAGTCCATGATCACGTCGGCACCCATATCCTTCATCTTCCATAGGTCACCGCCCGATCCGGTGCCGGTAGCCTTGATACCGGCGACACGATGACCGGCCTCCTTGAGACCACGGATCAGCGATGCGGCGGTGAAGGTCTTTCCCGAGTTCATTGCCGTTCCAGTGACGAGAATCACCTTGGTGGAAATGTTCATGGTGTTGGCCGTATCGAGTGGGATACGGTAGTTCTTGATGTTCAAGGGACGACCATCGGCGTCGCCAATCAGACCGAGCGGCATGATTTTCGTGGGTGGCAACATGCGGTCATGGCGATTGATCTCACGCGAGGCGATGCCGCCGCCAGCGACCAGATCACAGAGGCCGAGATCGTCGCTGATCAATGCCTCGAACTGATCTGGCGCATAACGATTACCGAAACAGACGAGGATCTCATCGCCAGGCAACATCATGGCGCGTCTCCCATTCAGTTTTTCGATTTTTCGGTGTTTGCCCAGCTCTTGGACCGTGGCCAGCACTAAGTTGCCGGTCACGGGTTTGAGATTGCCGGATACCAGGGTCCGCATGTCTTTTGCCGGAACACGACGGGTAGAGAATGCGCGTTTCGCCTTCATTAGACGGCTGCGAGTAAGGGCTATTGTTTTCATTGGCGGTCTCCCTGGATCACTTATGTTAAAGTTAACGCTTTCTTAAGTCTTTGATTCGAATGTTATTACATGGTCAATAACGCATATACGCGATGCTTGGGTCGCTGTCGATCAACATGTTTCGAGCAAATAACCGGGTCAAGGCGGGCAAATCATGTCTTTATTGTTAATTAATGTCAACGTATGTCACAAATATTTGGGATGCGGGTTTGTCATCACTCGATTTCGCGTAAGTTAAAATTCAGTGATATTTGTTATTTAACAAATTGTTGCGTTTTTTATTTAATATAATATAGTATGTTTCACTTGTAAGTGTTTAGTGGATTGTTCGCAATAGGCGTATGTCATGGCCAATCGAACGTCGGTTGCAACGCGCATCGTTTCGTTCCTGGCAAGGCACGAGGCGGCCGTGGCGCCACTCCCCGAAGGAACCGGAAAATGCGATTTCCCGGTTCCTTCATTTTCACTGACTGGCAGTCATCGAAAATGGCGGTACATCCCTGTACCGCGCACAGGCCGTTGAAAAATGCCATTTTTCAACGGCCTGCTAGGGTTGAAGAGGCAGTGATCGTGTTGGCGCTTGGCTGGCCGTGGCGGTTTCTTACGAACATGACTGAGCGAATCGTGACGGGTTTTGCGGGAAGCGCTCTGAAGTGCGGTGCGGCCAGTTGGATTCGGTTTCAGAAGGGGCGGATTGTCGCGGCGGTGGGCTGGCTTCGAGCGAGGTGGGGCGAACGTTGGCCGTGTTCAGGTTAACGTTGGCCGTGTTCAGGTTGGAGGGATAGCGCCCGTCTCGATAGCGACGATCAACTCGTCGTCTAACCATTGGTGGAGAAAACCGGCGGCGCGCGCGGCGATGTGTTCTTCACTCAGCCATTCGCTCAGGCCGTTGCAGATCACGGCGAAATCCTGGCCTTGGCGCATGTTGTTCATTGCCCAGGCTTCATCGACGAGCAGGGAACGGAATTGAGTCTGCTGGTCGGTGTTGCGCCAGATCAGCCAGGTTTCCGGTTGTGCAAGCCGTTCTGGCGGGATGGGATCGCTTTCAGCGTCGATGGCCTGCCAGAGCCTTACGGTGTTCCATTCAAAGTAGCAAGGTTCCTGCAAGGCCGGGCTGAATGCGAGGCGCAGCCTAGCCCAGTGTTCTGGTGGAATGCCGTGTAATGCCTGTGTCGTCACCGGGGTGAAGTCGGCGGCATCGAAGGCGCCGCGCAGCGACCATTCGAAACGCGCCATCTCGGCGAGTAGCGGGGTGTCTTTCCACGTTGACTGTTCGGCGAGAAAGCTTGCCAGCCGGTCTCCAAACCAGCGGATGGAACGGAAATGCGAAGGGTGGTGATGTATGTAGGCGGTCGCCAGTGTGTGGAAGCCTTTGTCGCCCAGCAGGGTATGCACGGCGGGGTAGGCATCGCTGAGCGCTTCGATCAGGCGCAGTCGATAGGCCTCGGTGTAGATGCCGAGGCGGGTCTCGATGCTGAATGTCGGCGTGCCGACGATCAACGAGCGAATTTGCTCGTCGCCGTGGGTGAGGCATTGCTGCATCGCCCGTTGAATGGCGCGCAGGGATTGCTCAGGCATGGCTGTTCAGTTCGGAATGGATGGTTTCTCCGCCGATCCGTCGGGCTTGGTCGAGTTCGATCAGCAGTTTTTCCAGTGGCGGGATATTGTCGTCGCGTTCGATCATCGTCGAGACGTTGCCGAAGCGTTTCACTGCCTTGGCGTACAGATCCCACACCGGCTGAACGATGTCGGCGTCATGGGTGTCGATGGCATAGTTCTCATAGTCGCTATGACCGGCGAGGTGAAATTGCTGGACGCGTTCGACGGGCACGCCTTCGAGATAGTCGATGGCGGCGAAATCATGATTCAGCGCGCTGACATGGATATTGTTGATGTCGAGCAGAATCAGGCAGTCCGCTTGCTCGCAGATGGCGCCGAGAAACTCCCATTCGCTCATTTGCGAGTCGTTGTAGGTGATATAGCTGGAGACGTTCTCCAATAGGATTTGGCGGCCGAGAAAGTCTTGTGCCTGCCCTACCCGATCGACGATATGCTGTATGGATTCCTCGGTGTAGGGCAGCGGTAGCAGGTCGTGCAGATTGATGCCCTCGATGCCGGTCCAGCACAGATGATCGGAAATCCACTGGGGTTGGACACTATCGGCAAGTGCCTTGAGTTGCTTCAGGTAGTCGCGGTCGAGCGGGTCGGTGCCACCGATGGACAGGGAGACGCCATGCATCACCACGGGGTAGCGCTCGCGTATGCGTTCGAGGAAGAAGCGTGGCTTGCCGCCGGCAACCAGGTAGTTTTCGCTGAGAATCTCGAACCAGTCCACGTCTGGCTCGGTTTCGAGGATGGTGTGGTAGTGCTCCTTGCGCAGGCCGAGGCCATAGCCGAGGGAAGGAAGTATTGGCATGTTCTGTGCTGCTGGCTGGCGGGAAGAAAACAGCCCTTCGGATAGCAATGCATCCTCTGGGCTGTTTGACGTTCAGGGTGGAATTAACCCTTGACTTCGCCACCCTTGGAGGCACATTCGGATGCGCTCATTGGCAGCCAGCCCATACCCTTGCAGCTGTTCATGCCCTTGCACTTGTTGCTGGCTGTGGCGCAGGCAGTCGTGCCCTTGCACGAGTTGACCCCATAACAGTGGACCTTGGCGGCGCTCGCCTTGGCGCTGCCGCCAGACATGCCCGGCATGCTGTCGCAACCGGTCAAGAGCAGAGCGGCAGCGGCGGATGCAAGAGCGACGCCAGTGGTTTTCACGCGTGTATTCATTTAGTTTCTCCTCGGTGTACTACAAGACAAAAAGGTCATTGTAACTACTCAGCTCACCACTGAAATGCGCCATCTCTGCGTTGGAAAATGGTCATTTACACCTGTAAACTCACATTTCCCGCCTTGATCTGATACATTTCAGCGGCAATCTGAGCAGTTACAGCATGATTTTCCTACTTGTTGAGTAGTTACAGGTCATTTTAGATTGTTCGGGCATCTGGCCGAAGCATGGGCCGAATTGTGGATACCCCCCTCCGTTGGTACCCGTTTGGATTCCAACATCGATATACAGACCCGAAATCGTGTGGATTTCTTTCCGACTTTTTGGTCAGCGAGTCCGATAGCGCAAGTATAGGATAATTCTTCCGATGTGGGTGGAAAAGGTGCCACTCAGATAAGGTGCCGCTCAGATAAAGATCAAATCAGCGTGCTTGATGGGTATGGCAATATGTACCGACCAGTCAAGTCAATTGAAATAAAGTGTGTCACCGCTGGGTCGCTTGGGTGATCATATCGGATCGATATGTTTCCCGGAGAAATGGTCGTGATCTTTCGCGTGTCGTGCGTTTTATGCTTTATCTTATGGGGGTCCGCCGCGCGGGCCGCCGATCATGCCCCGGGGGATGCGCTCGTCGTGTCCTTTGGTCAGGCCAGTAATGGTATCGATGTGTTTCGCCTGGCCTGGAGGCGCTCGTTCAGCGGGCCGCTGTTCTGTTGGCATGAACACTGCGTGGGCGGCTATTACGAGGCCGCACTGAGTGATTGGAGCGGCGATGACGATGATATCGTCGTGGCATCGTTCTCGCCGGTGCTGGTCCATGAGTTCAAGCAGGGCGCGAAGACGTTCAAGCCCTATATCGAGCTGGGTCTTGGCGCCGCGCTGTTGTCCGATACACGTATCGATCGGAGAAATCTGTCCTCCAACTTCGTGTTCGAGAGTCGTCTCGGCGTTGGCCTGCGTTCGGATCGGTTGGATGTCAATCTGCGCTTCATGCATGACTCGAACGCTGGTCTGAGCGAGCCGAACGACGGGCTGTCGATGTTTATGGTCTCGCTGGGATACGCTTTTTGATCTGGATGGCGACGGTCAGTCAAGCGTTGGTATATTAGGGCCTGTGTGCGGTACAGGGATGTACCGCCATTTTCGATGACGGCAAGTCATTGAAAATGAAGGAACCGGGAAATCGCATTTCCCGGTTCCTTCGTTGAAAAAGTCCATGGAAGGATTTTTTCAACATCCTCTTCGCTCACGCCTCCTTGAATGGCAAAGTTTAACGAATGGGACGATTGGCATAAACTGGCCGGATCAATCCGTTCGCGAGGAGTCTTAGGTGTCCGATCCTTCCCCATCCAATGAGTCGCCGCATGGCCTGGAACGCCGTCAACGGCGGCGTGGCATCTATCTGCTGCCCAATTTATTCACCACGGCGACCCTGTTCGCCGGTTTCTACGGCATACTCGCGGCGATGGATGGCCGTTTCGAACCCGCCGCGCTGGCGGTGTTCGCGGCGATGCTTGCCGATGGCATCGATGGTCGGGTCGCGCGCTTGACCAATACCCAGACCGATTTTGGCGCCGAATATGACAGCCTGGCGGACCTGATCGCGTTCGGTCTGGCGCCGGCGCTGATCATGTATCTGTGGGCATTACAGCCGTTAGGGAAACTTGGCTGGCTGGCGGCCTTTGTCTACGCGGCGGCTACCGCATTGCGTCTGGCGCGCTTCAACACCCAGGTCGGCGTCGCGGACAAGCGTTACTTCCAGGGGCTGCCCAGTCCGTCTGCGGCAGCGATCATGGCGGGCTCGGTATGGACCGCGACGGATCTCGGCTTCAATGGCCATGCCTTGTCCGTGGCGGCCTTGGTCGTTACCATGACCGCCGGTCTGCTGATGGTCAGTAATGTACGCTACAGCAGCTTCAAGGAGGTGGATTTTCGTGGCAAGGTGCCGTTTATTGCGTTGGTCGCCTTGACGCTGGCCCTCGCCGTGATCCTGCTGCATCCGCCATCGGTGCTATTGTCGATATTCTTTGTCTATCTACTCTCTGGCCCCGTGATCACTTGGCGGGCGATGCGGAAACTGCGCGGCGTGGCGACGGATCGGGGCAAGACTTCATGAATCGGGACGTGGGTCACGGGAAGATATCAAGACTTGCTGGCAGTATGCCGCTGTAATGTTGACGAGAGCCTGTCGGACTTGATCGCTTGAAGCGAGGATCACAGAGGGTGCAGCGAATCCGCCTGGCTCCTGATGGCAATGTCGGGGCCGCGGCCATGCCGCCGCTGTATCTCCTGACTCGATGCGGTACCAGATGGAGAGCGATGGGAAGGGTTCGGAGCGCGGACTGCTTGCCAGGTAGCCGGCGTTGTTTTCGCATCGTTGTCGGTGCTCGCTTTTGCGGACCGGATGGCGGCGTATTTTGGAGCCTTGAGTATCGGGCTGAATCTATATTGAGGTTGTAGGAAAACGGGATGAAAGTATTACTTGTCGATGACTCGAAATCCGCGCGTTATGCGCTGCGCTCGATGTTGGGAAAGAGGGGACTGGATGTCATCATGGCCGAATCGGGAGAGGAGGCGCTCGACGTGTTAGGTGATAACAAGGTCGACCTCGTGTTGATGGATCAATCCATGCCCGGCATGGGCGGACTCGAGGCGACGCGACGGATCAAGGCCGACACGGCGATGGCCGATCTGCCGGTGGTACTGTGTACCTCGAACGAAGGCGAGGCATTCGAACGCGAGGCGAAAGAGGCCGGCGTGCTGACGATTCTGGCGAAACCGCCACAGCCGGCGCGTTTGCGGGAGGTGCTGGACACGGTTGGACACCAGATGGCTGACCAGGCGGCCGAACCGGAAGCGGCGAGCGCCAATGCGCCGTTCGATACTGCCGAGATCAAGCGCCAGCTCGAGATCGATCTGGGTCTGTGGATGCAGGAGTCGATCAGCAACGGCCTCGACGGCGTCAAAACCGAGCTGGATACAGTCGCGGCGCGGCTCGGCGCGTTGGAAGCCCGGCATGGCAGTCTGCGGACATCGTTGGATAATTTGCCGGATGTCGGTTTACTGAAACAGGAGCTTGGCACGCTCGTCGACCGGCAGGTCAAGGGGCTGGCGGACGATGTGCGTGGCTTGCGTGAAAGCCAGATAGAGCAGAACGGCGAGTTGGAAAGCCTGGGCGCCAGTGTGCGCGCGATACCGTCGGGAGACGAGATTACACGCGTCAGTGACGATCTACGCATGTCGCTGAATCAGCAGATCGCCGAGATCAAGGACCGTCAGGATGGCCTGGTCAACGAGGTTGCCGCGCGCGCGCGCGCCGAAGCCGAGGCGGTTGGGCAGCGGGTGATGGGAAAGGTCTACACGCTGGTCGGGATAACCGTTGTGATACTTGCCGGCGCCATCATCGCGGCACGCGTGTTGCTATAACTGGATGTTGAAGAAGCCCTTCCATGGACTTTTCAACGACGGAAGCGGAAAATGCGATTTCCCGGCCCCTTCATGTTCAATGACTTGCCGTCATCGAAAATGGCGGCGCCTCCCTGTATCGCACACAGGCCGTTGAAAAATGCCATTTTTCAACGGCCTGATTAAGTGTTCGCCAGAGAGGTATTGATCGGTGCGCTTTCAGCACCAGGGATCGAAGCGCCGCAGCCGACGGCGCAGCCGCTGAATCTCGTCGAGCAGATCCAGCGCCAGCGAGGCGCCGGCGAGGTTTACGTTCAGGTCGTGTTGTAATCGTAGTGCGCGCCGCGCGCGCCCCAGCTCGGCGGGGGCGAAACGCCATTCCCGAATATTCCGGCCGCGCGGAGTCAGCGCGCCTTCCTCCACCAGTTCGATGATGTACTCGGCATGCACGCCGCATAGCCGGCAGATCTCGCCGAGGCTCAGGTCACCCATCTCATCCGCCAGGGTGCCGCTCAGGGTCCGCATCAGTTTGTTTGCCATGATGGCTTACACTCCCATGTGGCTACGTGGGTTGAATGGCAGGTTCTTTTGCATGTCGCGATAAACCTGCTTTGCTTTTTCGTCGTTGGCCGGCGGCAGCGCGATTTCCAATACGACATACAGATCGCCTGGTGTCTTCGCCGGGATGCCTCGTCCTTTCAAGCGTAGTTTGCGCCCGGACTTCGAGTTCTCCGGGATGCGCAGATCCACCGGGCCGTCTGGCGTGGGCACCTTGACCGTCGCGCCCAAGGTGGCCTCCCATGGCGTTACCGGCAGAGTCAGATAGACATCCTTTCCTTCGATACGATAGAGCGGATGTGGGTTGAAGGTAATCTCCAGGTACAGGTCGCCGGCCTCGCCGCCGCCCATGCCGGGGTTCCCCTGGCCGGCGAGGCGGATCTGTTGTCCTTCCTTGACGCCTTTCGGGATGCGCACGTTCAGGGTGCGCTGTTTCATGTGCGCTCGACCTTCCGCGCCAATCTCCCGCATGCCCAGGGTGACCGCCCGGGTGGTGCTCTTGTAGGCGTCCTCCAGATCAATAGCGATGCGCGCATGTTGGTCGGAACCACGCATCTGGAAACCCGCCCGGCCGCCGCTGGCATGCCGGGCGCGTTGGCCAAACAGCGATTCGAAGAAATCGCTGTAGGCGGTCGCGTCGTCGCTGGTGAAGCCGCCACCGCCAAAGTCAAAGCCGCCGGCGTTGCCCCAGTCTGGTGGCGGGCGGAAATCCTGTCCGGCCTGCCAGTTGGCGCCGAGGTGATCGTAGGCTTCTCGTTTTTCCGGGTCTTTTAGCACCTCGTAGGCTTCGCCTACTTCCTTGAAACGCGCCTCGGCATCGGCTTCCTTGCTGACATCCGGGTGATATTTGCGTGCCAGTTTGCGATAGGCGCGCTTGATCTCGTCCTGGGTCGCTTTCTTGTCGACACCAAGAATCTTGTAATAATCTTTGTATTCCATCCGGTTTTCACCTTGAACGTCTATGGATCGGCCATCGGCTGTGTGGTTCGTGAATATGGGGGTGCGAAGCGGAAATTCAACAACGCTTAGCAGGATGTTGAAAAAGCCCTTCCATGGACTTTTTCAACGACGGAACCGGGAAATGCGATTTCCAGGTTCCTTCATTTTCCGTAACTACTCAGCAAGTAGGAAAATCATGCTGTAACTGCTCAGCTCACCGCTGAAATGTGTCAGATCAAGGCGGGAAATGTGAGTTTACAGGTGTAAATGACCATTTTCCAACGCAGAGATGGCGCATTTCAGCGGTGAGCTGAGCAGTTACCATTTTCCATGACTTGCCGTCATCGAAAATGGCGGTACATCCCTGTACCGCACACAGGCCATTGAAAAATGCCATTTTTCAATGGCCTGTGTGCGTGAAAATAGGTGGTCGGTTGCCTGTGATCCGTCCGCGGGAATGCCGTGAATACGTTCTTGTTGGTTTGGCCTCGGCCTAACTCCCGGGGAAGTGGGGAATGCCGGGAGCCTTTCCAGAGTCCTGCCTCGGACATCCCGCGGCCGAACCACGGACAACTTTCACGACGGCGAGGGGTGTTTCCACCATGATCGTCAATACGACACCACATGCGCGCCGTCGAAACGCTGTTCGCGCAGTCGCTCCGCGAGTCGGTTGGCTCGGCGCGCGTCATGCAATGGGCCGAGCTGGACGCGATAGAGGGTTTTGCCCCCGGCGGCGGAGGAGCTTTTGCGTACTATGGCGGGCTGCTGGAAGCGGCTGGCGAGCTGCTGTCTCAGGCGTTCCGCGTTTCCCGACGTGCCGAAGGCGCCAGCCTGGACGAACAGGCGCGGCTGGTGGTTGGCTTTCGCTGGATCGGCCGAGGCGGATTGGATGTCATCGGAGGGCTTGCGTGTCCGCTCGGGCCACGAGAGTGGGTCGATGGCGACCACCTCGACCGGCGCGGTGCCGTGCCCGGCCATGCCGAGCTTGTGCGCGGCGGCGTAGGAGAGGTCGATGATACGGCCTTCATGGAAAGGTCCACGGTCGTTGACCTTGACAATGATCTGTTTGCCGTTCTCCAGATTTCGTACCTGGACATAGGTTGGTAGCGGCAGGCTTTTGTGCGCGGCGGTCATCTTCAGCAGATCATAGGGTTCGCCACTGCTGGTGCGCCGGCCGTGAAACTTGGTGCCATACCAAGAGGCGATGCCGCGTTCGCGATAGCCGGTGGCCGAGTCCATGACATGGTAGGTCTTGCCGAATACCTCGTAGCTGGGCGGGTTGCCATAACGGCTGCGCGGTTCCACTTGGGGCACGGCGTCATGCACGTTGGACAGATCCACTGGACCGATCGGCGCGCCATCGCGTTCGCCGTCCGGACTCGAAAGGCTGCATCCGCTGAGTATTCCGGCCAGTAGCAGCGCGCGGGCGATCGTCACGCGAGTTCGCCTGGCAGGATGTTGAAAAATGGTATTTTTCAACATCCTGCTAGTGGTCGTGTTTATCATCGTCTTGCATCTTTTCGAGGATTTTTTCACTGAGCTGATAGACCGCCATCGCATAGAGATTGCTGTGATTGTAGCGCGTGATGACATAGAAGTTGCGCAGGCCCAGCCAGTGTTCCATGCCATTCTTTTGTTCCAGCGAGATCAGGCTGCCGAGGTCAGAGGGCTTGGCACCCTCCGGCAGTTTGACGCCTTTCGCGGTGAAACGTGTCAGTGGGATGTTGGGCTTCATGTCATCGGATACCTTGGTGGGAATCTGATCTGGCCGTAGCCGAAGCGCCACCGGCTGCCCTCGCTTCCAGCCATGCTGGGCGAAGTAGTTGGCCACGCTGCCGATGACATCGGCGGTGGAATGCAGCAGGTCGCGCTTGCCATCATCGTCGAAGTCCACCGCGTAGGCGCGGTAGCTGCTAGGGATGAACTGTGGCATGCCCATCGCGCCGGCGTAGGAGCCGAGAGAATCGAAAAGGTCGATTTTCTCCTCGCGATGCAGTTGCAGGAATTCGTCGAGCTGCTTGGCGAAGAAGGTTGCGCGTTTCGGGTAGGCGAAGGCGAGGGTGCCGAGGGCGTCCAGCACCCGGTATTTGCCGGCGTTGTCGCCATAATAGGTTTCCACACCGATGATCGCAGTGATGATCTGTGGCGGCACGCCCCATTTCTTCTCGGCGCGCTCCAGCAACGCATGGTTCTCGCGCCAGAATCTCACGCCGCCTTCGATGCGCTTTGGCTTGATGAAGATCTTGCGGTATCCGTGCCATGGCATGCCCTCGGCTGGGCGGTTCATTGCGTCGATGATGGATTTCTGATACCGCGCCTTGTGCAGTTGTTGGATGAGCTTGCGGCTGTCCCAACCATGCTTTCTCGCCATTTTATGGGCGAAGTTGTCGACTGCCTTGTTCCAGTCCATTGGCGGCGTGGCCGGGGCGGGTGGCTCGGTCTTGGCCAGTGTCGCGCCGCCAGGAATCGTCAGGAACGGAATGAGTAGTAATTGGCGTAACATCGTTGCCTCTATTGCGGGAGCAGTTTTCTGTGGGTATGGATGGACATCAGGATGCCAAAACCGGCGGTCAGCGTCACCAGCGAGGTGCCGCCGTAACTGATGAACGGCAATGGCACGCCCACTACCGGCAGTAACCCGGTGACCATGCCGGTGTTCACGAACAAGTAGACGAACAGCACCAATGACAACGAGCCGGCGAGCAGCCGGCTGTAGCTGTCTTGCGCCTGGCTGGCAATATACAGGCCGCGCAGGATGACGAAAAGGAACAGTAGCAGTAGCACGATGATCCCGGCCAGGCCGAGTTCCTCGCCGATCACGGCGAAGATGAAATCGGTGGTGCGCTCGGGGAGAAACTCCAGATGCGACTGGGTGCCATTGGTCCAGCCCTTGCCCCAGACGCCGCCGGAGCCTATCGCGATCTTCGATTGGATGATATGGTAGCCGGCACCCAGTGGGTCGTGTTCCGGATTCAGAAAGGTGATCACGCGTTGTTTCTGGTAATCGCGCATGAGGAACATCCACACCATCGGTGTTGCCGCGCCCAACAGGCCGATCAGACCGACGATCAGTTTCCAGCTCATGCCGGCGAGAAACAGCACGAACAGGCCGGCGCTGGCGACCAGCAGCGAGGTGCCCAGGTCCGGCTGCTTGGCGATCAGCAATACTGGCGCGACGATCAGCGCGCTGGCGATCGTCAGGCGCTTCAGCGTGGGTGGCAGCGGGTGTTCCGAGAAGAACCAGGCGATCATCATCGGCACGGCGGTTTTTGCCAGTTCGGCCGGTTGAAAACGCATGAAGCCCAAGTCCAGCCAGCGTTGCGCACCCTTGCCGGTAT
>JALSSX010000123.1 GCA_026984055.1 Sedimenticola sp.
CTTAAGTACTTCTCTCGCGTCCTCGTCCGTTTTTTCCGCAATCTGTTGCAGGTGCTTTTTCACATGCTTGTGCGCGGCCTGCATCGAAATACCGAGTGCCTTTCCTATTTGCTCATAAGAGGCTCCGGCCTTACGCATCTCGAAGGCTTTTTGCCGGCGCTCACGCGCAAGCGCCGCCCTGGAAATCTCCTTCTCAGCCTTGTTCAAGTAGCAACCTCCTCAACCGATATTGACTCAACTGAACCACCACGGTCAGCATCCACATCATCAAAGGTCTGTCCTGTGGATTCGAGAACCGCCTGTTTGCCGGTGAATTTCTGCCATCGTCGGATGATCACGTCCACATATTTCGGGTCGATTTCAACGATTCTAGCATTACGTGCTGACTTCTCGCAGGCGATGAGCGTGCTGCCGGAGCCCCCGAACAAATCCAACACGACGTCCCCCTTCTCCGTGCTGTTCCGTATCTGGTACTCGATGAGATCGACGGGCTTCATCGTCGGATGCTCACCGTTGCGAGCCGGCTTGTTGAACTCCAGAACAGTCGTCTGCTTCCGGTCGCTGCACCACTTGTGTGGCGCTCCATCTTTCCAGCCATACAGGCATGGCTCATGTCTCCACTGATGGTCCTGCCGGCCGAGCACCATCGTGTTCTTGACCCAGATCAGACACTGACGGACAGTCCATCCGACATCGCGGCAGGCACCTCTGAAGTTGAAGCCCTCGGAGTCGGCATGCCAGATATAGAAAGCGCCACCGGGTTTGATGGTCATGTTGGCGGTGATGAATGCGTCCACCAGGAACTGGCGAAATGCGGCATCGTCCATTGCGTCATTGGCAATTGTCATGGCGTCTTTGGTCTTGCCCTCATATGCCACATTGTAGGGCGGATCTGTGATAAGGCAGTCGACGCTTTCCGGCGGTGCGATCCGAGACACGTCTTCGATGTTCGTGCTGTCGCCACACAGCACCTTGTGCCGGCCAAGCACCCATACATCACCATGCACACTGACCGGATGCTCTTCAACATCTGGCACGTCATCAGGATCGGTCAGCCCTTCGGTTTCCTCAATGGCATTGGCCAGCAATGCCTCAATCTCGTCGTCGTCGAAACCGAGCAGGCTGGTATCGAAGTCCAGTTCCACCAACCGCTCGATTTCTGCTGCCAGCAGTTCCTCGTCCCAATCCGCGTTAAGCGCCAGCTTATTGTCAGCGATTACCAGCGCCTTCTTCTGCGCCTCTGTCAAACCTGTCAGGACAATGCACGGCACCGATTCCATGCCCAAGAGGCGCGCGGCAAGCAGACGTCCATGCCCTGCAATAATGCCGTTCGATTCGTCAATCAGCAGCGGGTTAGTGAATCCGAACTCTCGGATGCTGGCGGCAATCTGCGCCACCTGTTCGTCCGAGTGCATCCGGCTGTTGTTGGCGTATGGAATCAAATCGCGAATGTCCTTCGCGATTATTTGTCTGCATGCAGTTGAGATAGCTCTTGACGACATGGCGCATCAGACGAATTCGGCGAGCCGGTTCATCCAACCGGCCGCGAACACGGCCTGGGACGGGTCTCTGGAGATGATCCGCCCGTAGAACCGCATGCGTTCACGCAGCACGGCTCGATAGACCATGGAAAGGTCCCGACCGTGTAGGGCACCCAACGTTACCGGTCCGATGATTCCATCTGCCGGGACGCCAAGGGCCTCCTGCAGGAACCGGACCGCCGTGCGGGACCCGTGCTGCACGGCGCTGTCGAACAGCAAGAGAAACAGCCCCTGGTCCTCGATGTGATTCAATCCGGGGCGTCGGATGTAGATGTCCTCGTAGATCTGTTCCGCCTCTGCCAGAGTCAGGTTGCGCACCTCTTCGACGGATACTGGACGGCCGCGGATCATTTCCAGTGTTGCCCTGGTGATGCCGTACTTGGTTGGTCCTCCCCGGTCGGATGGGTGGTCTACGGACCCACCCTCGCGTTTGATGGCATCATCGATGGCGAACTGAATCGTTGCGTCGTCGATCATTGTCTATGCTTCCTCCATTCGTCGGTCGGTGAATTGGGTCACCTCGCCCTTCCTGGTGATCTGGCTGGGCGCCGCGGAGAGGGTATCGACCTGGATCTCGACGCGCGGCGTGTCGCTGTAAGCCTTGTCGCTGACGATCTGTACGACTTGGGCGTCGTCTATCCAGAGCACGCCGTTCATGGCGTCATTGGCGGCCTTGAGCAGGTTGTCGAGATCCGGCTTGCCAGTCGGTCGCACATGGCCATGAAGCGCGGCTTCACGCTTCCATGCCGGCCAACTGGACGGAACTGCCAGATAGGCGCACACACGAAGCGCCACGGGGCCTGTGAGCGGCGATCGTCCCCTCATCTGGGCCTGGGCCTGCATCCTGGCGTTATCCTCCCATCGGCGCGTTTTCTTCGGTGTATAGCTGATGGTCCGCCCGTACTTTGTTCTGACCGTCCGTGCCCTGGCCTTGCCGACCGGGTGGCCGGCAATGGTGATGCAGATCTTTCCATGATCGGTCATTTCGATGCAAAGATCATGTCTCGAAGTTGAGCGAGGCGCTTCCTCGCGATGCGTGCCTCGGCATCCAGGTTCCTCGGCATCTGGGCGATCCTTGCTGTGGTCGACGCCGTGGTTTCCACGTCCTTGGTGGTGGGAAAAAGCGCTCTAGCCGCCCGTGCGCTCAGCCTGCCGGCTGCGACCGCCTCCTCGATCGCGACATGGCGTCGCTGCGCATCGCGCCCAGGAGATACCCGCCAGACTGGCTTGCGACCCTCGCCGCGTGCCTGCGCCACCATCCTGCGGTAGGCCTCGATGAATGCCTGCCGGGCGCCGACCTTATCACCGATGGCCAGCACAGGCCTGGCCAATCCCCAGGCGCCTGAGATCTCGTCCGTCCATACGACGGTTTCATTCTCGTCCTCTGCTGTTAGCGCGATTGCCCACGCTTCATCTGGAGATGGCCTGCCGTCATCGAAGCTGCGCTGCATCGCTGCGATGAGATCGGACGGACGAGGGAAGAATCGTCCACGATCTGGGTCCAGCATGTGGGTGTCGATCGCTGTCGCGACGGCCTCGACAGACATGCGCGACAGCAATCTCCAGTACGAGGCGATGCGTTCCGGTGTGAGCGTCTCGCCGTAGACGGCGGCACACTCGGTGAGCGCCTCAACGAAGCGCGGCTTGTCGTGGTCATTCATCGCTGGTGGTCTCCTTCTCGGCGGTGCCCTCGATGACGAGCCCCTGCGAAGTTCGTCGCGGCGTGTCGCGCAGGAAGGCCGCGGCGGCTTGTCGGTTGCGGTCTTCCCGCCATTCGGCGCTGCGGTACGCAGGTCCTCCACCTCTGGCGCCGGTCTGTCGCATCGGGCCTTCCCTGCGGACCCAGTTGCGCCAGGTGGCCAGCCAGTCGCGCTTGGTGCCGCGCTGGCCGGGGACGGCGACCCAGTAGTCGCGGAAGGATTCGGCG
>JALSSX010000124.1 GCA_026984055.1 Sedimenticola sp.
CGATCTGCTGCATGAAGGCCGGCTGCGACATGCAGAGGAAACGGTCGGCGAAGGCGCTGAGGCTGACGACCACCATCAGGGTACCACCCATGGCTAGAGCGACAAGCCTTCCACGCCCCGGCAAGTCGCGGTTTGGAAAGCCTTGCCGGCGCCATTCGCGCGGCACGATATGCCGGACGATACGGTCGTCTAGCAGAAACAGACACAGCGCGATGGTCAGTAGGTTGACAAAGGTATGGTTGCTGGTAGCGATGATCAGCAGTTGAATGAGAACAGTCGCGGCGGCGGCGAATAAGCGGAACGGCCGTGGCAGAAAGATGAAAAATGGCACGATCAGTTCGACGAAGAAGGTAAACCCCACCCCGGCGCGCAACAGCCAATCCGGTAGTTGGTGCGCGTACCAAGCACCGATATGCGGTAGAGGCTGGGTCTCGAAATAATACGTCAACGCGGTGAGATTCGCCCACGTCGGGTCACCGCTGAACAACTTGGACAGGCCAGAAAAAAAACGCAAGCGGAACAGCAGCCAGTCGTATAGAAAAACCAGCAGGCGGATCGGCCGATCGACCAGAAAGATGGCGAGAAAGCCGCTTTCCAGCAGTAGAGAATCCCACTGGAAATTCAGAAACAACTGTCCGGCATGGAACAGCGACAGATAGCAGGCGAAAGCAACGATGGCCGCCACGCGGGGCCGCCATTCGGCAAGCAACGCCATCGAGGCCAGCGCGCCGATCGCAGCGACGCCTTGCAGCGCGAGATCGGAGGCATCCAGCCAGAACAAGGTCGGAATGCGCCACCAGGCACCCATGCCAAGGGATGCATGGGCGTTTTCCAGCACCCTTTCAAAAGGCAGGATACCCTGCGGTCCGACCAGGCCGGCAATCTGCAATCCCAGCGAGACAAAAGCGGCGAAGTAGATCAACGCCAGGGCCTTCAGAAACAAGCGGCTTACCAGCCGGTAGTCCTCCGCCGGCGCGCACAACAAGGCGAGGCGCGGCCATGCCCGGCTCTTCAGTCTGGCAACGATGCCTTGCCACCAAGCGGCCCGGGGGGAAGTGGTTTCTTCATTCATCGGCTCACCTGCCACCGCCCTCACCCATCTGCTGGCCCAAACATGAGGATAGGCGATTAGCGTAAAAGTACGTAGGGCCTGTCAACACCGAGCCAATGGACTCTATTGCGCCTGAAAAGCGCAAATCAAGGCAGAAGGCATGACGTTTGGGATGCATGCCCCTTCGTTCCTGGCAAGACGCGAGGGAAGCATGCACGCGTCCTTCTGCCGCCATCACCGAAATACGCTACCATACGCGCGAGTCGAAACCCGAGGAGTTCCCGTGCCCCGAATCGATCAGGTCGAAAGTGTCTTCCGCTCCGCGGTCAGGGATATTTTCATCTATCAACGCGTGCGTTTCCAGCGCATTCTCGTGCTGACGGATCTGGATGTCGACAAAGCCACCGGGTTCGGTGCCGCTTGCCGCGCCTTTCTTTCCAACGATGACGGCGGCGATTCCGCGGAATGGCGCACCCTGCATGGTGACGAGTTCAACGGTATCGACGGCATGCTCGGGCAGATCGAGCAACAGCGTCCGGACCTGATCTGCACCTACCGCAACCTGCACAGCCGCGCGTGGCGTTATCCGCATTCACTGGGCATGTATCTGGATGTCCTGTTGCAGGACATCGACACGCCAGTGCTGGTGATGCCGCATCCCGAAGCCAATTACGCTGCCGAACATGCGCTGCGTGACCGCGACACCGTGATGGTGGTCACCGATCATCTCAACGGCCAGCATCAGCTGGTGAATCACGGCGCGGCGTTGACCGAAGCTGGTGGTTCCCTGATCCTGTCACATATCGAGGACGAACGCATCTTCGAGCGTTACATCGAGGCAATCGGCAAGATCGACACCATCGACACCGACAACGCCCGTGAGCGTTTGCGACACCAGTTGTTGAAAGAGCCGTCGAACTACATCGCCTCGTGTATCGCGCGGCTTGCCGCCGCCGACGTGGAGCTGTCGGTCGAGGCGCTGGTGACCTTTGGTCGCCATCTGCCGGAATACAAGTCGCTGATCCGGTCACGGCATATCGATCTGCTCGTGATGAACGCCAAGGACGATGATCAACTGGCGATGCACGGACTGGCCTATCCACTGGCGGTCGAGCTGCGGCAGATCCCACTATTGGTCCTGTAGCTCCCTCCCCCTCATTCATCCACCAGACGTATCGCAATGGAACCGAACCCACATCATGTGCCACTGGGCATCACCCTGTTGTTCACCGCCCTGTTGACCGCGATGATCATCGCGCTGGCGTTGGAAGAGAAGCTGCATGCGAGGAAATCCGTCATCGTCGGCGTATTTGCCATCGGCTGTCTGCTGCTCGGCTCGGCGCTCGGACTGATGCCGTTCGGTGACATCATCCTGCCCGGTGGCCACCAATTGCATATGCCGATCTATATCGAGGCGGTGGACTGGGAGGTAATCGCGATCATCGTCGGCTCCAGCCTGTTCGTCGATGTCACCCTGCGCTCGGGCCTGTTCAGTTGGGTTGCAATCAAGTTGACCAAGGCGTCCGCTGGTGATCCATTGAAACTGCTGTGGTACTACGGCGTGATGACAGTGATGTTCTCGGCGGCATTGAACAATGTTACCGCGATGATCATCGTCGGTTCACTGAGTGTGGTGTCGCTGGAACGTCTGGAGCGACATCACCTGCTGCTCGGCTTTCTATTGATCGAGGGCCTGCTGACGAATATCGGCGGCCTGCTGACGCTGATCTCCTCGGTGCCGAACATCATCGTCGGCAACGCCGCCAGTATCGGATTTGTCGAGTTCTTTCTGAAGTCTAGCCCCTATGTACTGGTTGCAACGGTATTTACGCTGTGGCTTGGCGCGCGGCTGTTTGGTATTCATGGACTGCGTGACGAAGCCGAACGGACGAAAGCCACGACATTGGTCGCTGGCTTCGACGAGAACGATGGCATCCACAGCCGGGGCTTCTTCCGCTTTGCCGCCTTTGCGTTGGTCGCCTTTATCCTGGCGATCGCCACGACATCTATCACCCCGGTGGTGCGCGATCTGGGCATGGGCTTCGTGGCAATGGGCTTCGCGGTGATGATGCTGATCCGCTATAAGTCCGAAGCCGACCAGTTCTTCAAGGCCGTCGACTGGGATCTGATCCTTTTCTTCATGTCGCTGTTCGTGGTCATCAATGTAATGGAACACGCCGAGGTGTTGACATTGATCGGCAGCGGCGTGCGCTGGCTGATCGGCGCTGGCCAATCCGTCGGCGGCGTCGCCTCGCTATTGCTGTCCTCCGCCTTGTTCAGTTCGGTGACCGACAACATCCCGCTGGCCGCGATGCTGGCGAAGATCCTCGCCGCGCAGCAGATCCCAGGCGAGTCCTCGCTGTGGTGGGCAGTGGTGTTCGGCGCAAACCTCGGTGGCAATATCACACCGATCGGCAGTGCCTCGACACTGGTCGCGGTGACCCTGATCCACAAACATGGCCTGTCACTGAGTTTTGGCGGCTTCGTTCGCAAGGCCGCGCCCTATGCGCTCGCACAGATTGCCCTGGCGGTGGGATATGTGCTGGTGGTGCTGTAATCCGCCGCCCGGATTGAGCTGGCTCAACTTCACACCGCCGCCCAACATCGAAATACCGCGTTACTCCATGTTAAAATTCGGTAATATTTTCAACTGGCCGCGGCGCGGCCCTTGCAGAGACCGAGCGTATGGCATTGAACGATCTTTTCGACCTGCACGACGCCCCCCGTTCACTACGAACGGAAGCGGTGAAACTCGTCATCAGCGCGATTTTCCTGGGCATCGTCTACGCACTCGTCAGTCATCATTACGGCGGCCTCCACGAAGGCTTTCTGCTCGTCATCGCCGCCGTCATCGGCGGCTACATGGCAATGAATATCGGCGCCAATGATGTCGCCAACAACGTCGGCCCGGCGGTCGGCTCGCGCGCGTTGACATTGACAGGCGCGATATTGATCGCCGCAGTATTCGAGGCATCCGGCGCATTGATCGCCGGCGGTGACGTGGTCGGCACGATTAAGAAAGGCATCATCGATCCGGGGTTTCTGAACGACGCCGACAGCTTTGTCTGGCTGATGATGGCAGCATTGCTCGCCGGCGCGTTGTGGCTGAATATCGCCACCGCGATGGGCGCGCCGGTGTCGACCACGCATTCCATCGTCGGCGGCGTGCTCGGCGCCGGCATCGCTGCGGGTGGCGTGGATGTCGCGAACTGGCCGAAGATGGGAGCGATCGTGGCCAGTTGGGTGATCTCGCCGGTCATCGGTGGCGCGATCGCCGCCGCCTTTCTGTACCTGATCAAACGAACCGTCACCTATAAAAAAGATGTACGCGCCGCCGCCAGCAAGATCGTGCCGCTGCTCGTCGCGGCAATGGCCTGGGCATTCTCGACCTATCTGATCCTGAAGGGTCTGAAGAAGATCTGGCAGGTGGAATTCGGCCTCGCGCTGGTGATCGGCCTGGTCATCGCGGTGGCGATCTATCTGCTGATCCGACCGCGCATTAGTCGCGCCGCCGCCAACCTGCCAACGGACAAGGCGAGCATCAATAAACTGTTCACCATCCCGTTGATCTTCGCTGCCGGACTTCTCAGCTTCGCGCACGGCGCCAACGATGTCGCCAACGCCGTCGGGCCACTCGCCGCGATCAATGACGCCATCATCCATGGCGGCATCGCGAAAAAAGCCGCGATTCCGCTGTGGGTGATGCTGATCGGCGCGATCGGCATCGCCATCGGCCTGGCATTGTATGGACCGAAACTGATTCGTACCGTCGGCTCCGAGATTACCGAGCTGGATCAGCAACGCGCCTTCTGTATCGCCATGGCGGCGGCGATCACGGTGATCATCGCGAGCCAGCTCGGGCTACCGGTCAGCTCCACGCATATCGCGGTCGGCGCAGTGTTCGGTGTCGGCTTCCTACGGGAAGCATTGAAAACCAACTACGCGATCATGATCGAGGAGATCAAGACCCACCATGAAGGCGAGGAACAAACCGTGGTCATCAGCTTTCTGCGTGAATTCGAGCAGGCCTCGGTAGAGCGTCGGGGCCAGATGCTGAAAGAGTTGAAAGCCCGCCGCAAAGAAGCCGAACTGACGAAGAAAGACCGCAAGCGGCTGAAAAAGCTCTACCGGCACGAGTTGGTGAAACGCTCCACCTTCATGCGCATCGTTGCCGCATGGGTGATCACCGTGCCGGCCTCCGGCATCATGGCGGCGATGCTGTACTACATGATACGCGGCATGATGCTTTGACCCACCAACCAGGATGGAAGAAGCGCGGCGCGCCCAACAACACGCCTGTTTCCTTGAATCACGCGTCGCCGTGATTCCCGGGAGTTAGCAGGCCGTTGAAAAATGGCATTTTTCAACGGCCTGTGTGCGGTTCAGGGATGTCCCGCCCTTTTCGATCGCGATAAGTAATGGAAAATATGAGCAAAGCGGAAATCGCGTTTTCTCTTTGCGACGAGAACAATTCCATGGAAGGCATTTTTCGAGATACCCTTTATTGTGAATTAGCGCGAACCTGCGGCGCGCAACCTTTCAGGGATACTCACAATCCGGCGAAACCGGACAGCCCTGGCACACTGGCTTCACCCGGCAGTGCTGTTTGGCGTGTTCGACGATCAGCGCGTGATATTCGTTGTACAGCGCGGTATCGCGCACCGGTAGCGAACGCTCGAACAGGGCGCGCAGTTCCTCGTAGGTTTCATCGCCCTTGACGTGTCCAAGCCGGCTGAAGATGCGGCGCGTGTAGGCGTCGATGACGAATACTGGTTTGTTCAACGCATACAGCAATATGGAATCGGCGGTCTCCGGCCCCACCCCATTGATCGCCAGCAGACGCGGGCGCAGCGCCTCGACGGGCATGGCTCGCAGCGCCTCGATACCGCCATGCTCGATCACGAAGCCGGCGATGCGCTTCAGGCGCGCAGCCTTCTGATTGAAGTAGCCGGACGGTCGGATCTGCCGCGCCAACTCGGCCGGTGACGTATCGAGGATCGCCTGAGGCTTCAGCGCATCCACCGCTTTCAGATTCGCCAGCACCTTTTCGACATTGCCCCAGGCCGTATTCTGCGTCAGGATCGCGCCTAGCATGACCTCGAACGGGGTATCCGCCGGCCACCAGTGACGAGCGCCATAGACGGTATGCAAGCGCTGGTAGATACTTGTGGCTTGATGTAGCGCCGCCCCACTATGCTTGCCAGCACGCCGGACCAGCCCGGACATACGCGCTTCAATCACATCCATTGTCGGAACGCAGTATCCAGCCGGCCTCGCCGGCAACCAGATGGTAGCGCAGGACGCGCATCCCGCCGGTTGGATTGGCATTGCTATCGCTGGACCGATAGACCGGAAACTTACGGATCAGGCGATTGCCAGCGGTATAGAACACGTCGTGACCCATGTATCCCTTGCTACTGACTGGATCGTCGCTGAGCGGCGGCAGATAGATCTCGCTGAGCGACCTTCCATTATTCACATTCCAAGCCAATAACTCTCCATAACCACCTGAACCATAACCGGAAATGAACACGTACAGTTCCGGCGAACCATTGCCATCGAGGTCGACCAACTGTGCATCGCTGACACCGCCGTCGATCTCCTGATGAATCGGGATGTTCGCCTGTGGGAGTGACAGGCCGGAAGGCTGCACGGTCAATGTGTTCAAGGATTTGTCGTTCGGGCATTGTACGCGAAAGCCGATGCCGTCCCAACGCAACAGCCTGTCGAAAGGCTCGGTCCGCGCAATCGCCGGTATCAGGCCGAGTGTCAGCACGAACAGAAAGGCGCGCCCGCCCGCGCGGAATTTCAGGGTCTTCCCGGTGATTATCGGCATGGGGTTTTACCTCCATTTCTTTTCAGCGTATCGCTACTCAGCGGGTAGGAAATTTCCGCTGTAACTGCTCAGATTGTCGCTGAAATGCTTCAGCGTTTCTTCCATGGGTCGGCGGTTCGACCCTGCTTCTTCACGATCGGGTTGCGCAGCGGCCTGGCTGGCATGCGCGGTGCGCGTCGACCGAGTACCAGGTACAGTTGCTTGAACTCATCCTTGTCCAGCTCGCGCCAGCGCCCCGGCTTGATCCGTGCGCCGAGCTTGATCGGTCCATAGCGCACGCGTATCAACCGGCTGACGAGCATGCCGAGCGCTTCCCACATGCGCCGGACTTCGCGCTTGCGGCCCTCGACGATAACGACGTGAAACCAGTGGTTCGCACCCTCGCCGCCAACGTCGACGACATCCTCAAAACGCGCCGGACCGTCATCGAGTTGAATACCATTCACCAGTTCGGCAATATCCTCATCGCTGACGCGTCCCTTGACGCGTACCGCGTATTCACGCTCGACTTGGTTCGACGGATGCATCAACTGGTTTGCCAGTTCGCCGTCGGTGGTCAGCAGCAGCAGGCCGGAGCTATTGATGTCCAGGCGCCCGATCGGTATCCAGCGACCAGCCGGCAAGCGTGGCAGGCGCTGAAACACTGTCGGTCGGCCCTCGGGATCGTTGCGCGTAACCAGCTCGCCCTCGGGTTTATTATAGATAATGACCCGTGTCTCGGTGCTTTTGATGCGCTTACGGCTGACCGGACGGCCGTCTATACTCAACTCGTCTTCATCGCCGGCACGATCGCCGAGCTTTGCAAGCCGGCCATTGATCTTCACCCTGCCCTCACTGATCCAGCCCTCTATCTCGCGGCGCGAGCCATAGCCCGCGTTGCCGAGTAGCTTCTGGATCCGCTGAGGGGCGTCCGACTTTTTGGTTTTAGTCTGATTTTTCAATAATTTATTCTTCACTATTCAGGTTGTTAGGCAGGCCAACAGCATGCGCCTGCCCGGTGTCATCGCTGCCTTCGACAACGTCGTCATCGCGTGGCCCGTCCTCGACCGACAGTGTCGTATCGTCTCCGATCGGAATGCCTTCCGGCCCGGCCGGCGGCGCGTCTTCGCGCAAATCCAGCTCGCGATTGATCTCTTCTAGATCACGAATCTCGGCGAGGGTCGGCAGTCCGTCGAGCGACCGCAGGCCGAAATAATCGAGGAAGACGCGTGTCGTCGCATACAGGGACGGCCGTCCCGGCACATCGCGATGGCCAACGACACGCACCCATTCACGCTCCATCAATGTCTTGATGATATAGGTATTCACCGCGACACCGCGAATCTCTTCGATCTCGCCGCGTGTGATCGGTTGGCGATAGGCGATCAATGCCAGTGTCTCCATCAATGCGCGCGAGTAGCGGGCGGGCTTTTCCTCCCAGAGTCGCGAGACCCATAGTGAATAGTCCGCACGCACTTGGATGCGATAGCCGCTGGCGACCTGTTTCAACTCCATCCCTCGGCCCTCATAGTCCTTTTGCAAGGCATCCAGCGCATCACGCAACGACTCGCGGTCCGGCTCACCACCCTCGGCGAACATGCGGGATATCTGCTCTAGCGACAAGGTCTTGCCAGCGGCAAGTAATGCGGCTTCAAGAATGGATTTGAGCTGTTCCGGGGGATTCATGCGTCCGCCCTGGCCTTCACATGGATGGGCGCGTAGTTCTCCGCCTGCACCAGTTCGATCAGCGATTCCTTGACCAGCTCCAGTACAGCAATGAAGGTCACCACGACGCCCATGCGTCCCTCGCCGAGATCGAACAACAGAGTGAATTCGGTGAACGCCTCGGTATCGAGTCTCTCCAGCACATGGGTCATGCGCTCGCGCACCGACAGGGTTTCCGAGCTGATATGATGGCTGGTGAACAGGTCGGCGCGATGCAATACCTCGCGCAAGGCGAGCATCAGATCACGCAGATCGACATCCGGCTCGATCTGGCGCGCTTGCTTGTCCGGAAAGGCGGCGCTCGCCTGAAACACGTCCCGGCCGAGCTGGGGCATGGCGTCGATATCCTCGGCCGCCTGTTTGTAGCGCTCGTATTCCTGCAACCGGCGGATCAGCTCGGCGCGCGGATCGCCCGGTTCCTCTTCCTCGCTGACTGGGCGCGGCAGCAACATGCGCGACTTGATCTCGGCGAGTATCGCCGCCATCACCAAATACTCGGCGGCCAGCTCCAGGCGCAATTCGCGCATCAACTCGACATATTCCATGTATTGCCGGGTGATCGAAGCAATCGGGATATCCAGGATATCCAGGTTCTGTCGGCGAATCAGATACAACAGCAAGTCCAGTGGCCCCTCGAAGGCATCGAGAAACACTTCCAATGCATCCGGTGGGATATACAGATCCTTTGGCAGGCTAAACCGAGGTTCGCCCTGGACAATAGCGAAAGGCGTCTCATCCCGACGACCTTGCGCGCCGTCGTCGGATGGCTCGCTCAGCGCGTCCGCCGCAGCGGCATCCTTTTCCACCGGGACCAGGGTCTCGGTCATCGATAGTCCAGGGCCATCGCGTGACGTACCTCTTCCAGCGTGTTGCGCGCGACATCACGCGCCTCTTCGCTGCCTTCGGCAAGGATATTACGCACCAATTCCGGCTGTTCCTGGTATTCCCGGACGCGTTCCTGAATCGGTTTCAGCTCGGCGAGCACCGCGTTGATGATCGGTTGCTTGCATTCCACGCATCCGATGCCGGCTGTGGTGCAGCCTTCGCGCACCCACTGCTTGGTAGCTTCGTCGGAATAGGTCTCGTGGAATTGCCACACCGGGCAGCGCGCTGGATTACCGGGGTCGGTACGGCGCACCCGCTGGGTATCGGTCGGCATGGTGCGCAAGGCCTTCTCGACTGTTTCCGGCGCGGCCCGCAACGGAATTGTGTTGTGATAGGACTTGGACATCTTCTGGCCGTCCAACCCGGGCATCTTCGCCGAGCGGGTCAACAAAGGCTGAGGTTCGGGCAGGATCATCTTGCCGCTACCTTCCAGATAACCGAACAGACGATCGCGATCGGAGAGGGTGATGTTCTGCTGACCTTCGAGCAATGCACGGGCTGCTTCCAGGGCTTCGTGATCACCCTGCTCCTGCCAGGTTTTTCTATAACGGTCATAGAGTTTGGCTGCCTTCTTACCCATTTTTCTCACTGCGGCAATGGCCTTTTCCTCGAAATTCGGCTCGCGCCCATAGATATGATTGAAACGCCGCGCAACCTCTCGCGTCAGTTCCACATGCGCGACTTGGTCTTCGCCGACAGGCACCATGCCAGCGCGGTAGATCAGAATATCTGCGCTCTGCAACAAAGGGTAACCCAGGAAACCGTAGGTCGACAGTTCGCGTTCCTTCAGTTTTTCCTGCTGGTCCTTGAAGGTGGGTACGCGCTCCAGCCAGCTCAGCGGCGTGATCATCGACAGCAGCAGATGCAATTCAGCGTGTTCTGGCACGCGCGATTGGATGAAGCATTTCGCTTCAGCTGGGTTCACGCCAGCGGCCAGCCAGTCGACGACCATGTCCCAGACGTTCTCGCCGATGATGCTTGGGTCGTCATAATGGGTCGTCAAGGCATGCCAATCCGCGACGAAGAAGAAGCATTCGTACTCGTGCTGAAGCTCGACCCAGTTTTTCAGGACGCCGTGATAGTGGCCCAGATGCAGTTGGCCGGTTGGCCGCATGCCAGAAAGAACGCGTGCGTGTTGTACTGCGACGGAAGACAAACTGGTTTCACTCCTGATGAATAACTGTAACCCGCCAGAATACCGCGATTACCGAGCGAATCAAGAAGAATCCGCAAACTTTCATGACGGAGGCTGAAACACCCGTCGATGATCACGCCGCTGAGCAGGCTGAAGCGCGCGCCCACCTTCCGCTGTCGCGAGTGTTGCCCTTGGTTGAGCCACGGCATGTCCAAGGCCAAGCCTACAGGGCATCTCGAAAAATCGAGATGCCCTGCCCTTTTCGATCACGATAAGTGATGGAAAATGCGAGCAAAGAGGCCATCGCATTTTCTCTTTGCGACGAGAAAAATGCCACGGAAGGAATGTTTCGAGATCCCCTATAAGGAGATATTCACAGCGCTCCCATTGACGAGTCACAGGCAACCGACAGGCGACTGTCACGCTAACCCGGCGAACATCCCGGATATCCGGCTGACCAGGGAGATACCCGGCCACAGAAACCAGTCCAGTAGGCCGCTCATCAGCAGGCCAAGCAGAATGAAAATGCCAACCGGTTCGATCCGCTCGTATTTCTCCGCCAGCGCCCGTGGCAACAGCGCGGTCAATACCCGACCGCCATCCAGTGGCGGAATCGGAATCAGGTTGAGAACCATCAGGAAGGCATTGATCAAGATACCAGCGTATCCCATGAAAATCATCGGTTGACCGAGCCAAGGCGTGCTTTCCGTCAGCCCGAGTCCGACGCGCAGAATCAGTGCCCAGAATATGGCCATCAGCAGGTTGGCAGCCGGTCCAGCGAAGGCCACCAGGCCCATATCGCGACGTGGATTGCGCAAGCGCGCGAAATCGACCGGTACCGGCTTGGCCCAACCAAAGATGAAGCCCGTCAACAGATACATTGCCAACGGAACGATGAGGGTGCCTAACGGATCGACATGTCGGATCGGGTTCAGTGACAGACGACCTGCGGCATGGGCCGTGTCGTCACCGAATTTGTACGCCACCCAGCCATGCGCCACTTCGTGCAGGGTGATCGCGAAGATCATCGGCAACGCGAATACGACTATCTTTTGAACGATGGAGAGTTGATCCAGCATCTCGACTATCCTGAATTTGACGAATGCGCAATGGTACACCATTACCCCACTTCGCCTGTCCCCGAAGGTTTTTCTGAATCAGGACAACCTGCGCGTCCATCATGCCAAGGGGGGCAAGGCATGGTTGCAGGATAATAAGAAGCAGGCCGAAGTGTTCTATCTGCCATCGTATTCACCGGAACTGAACAGGGTATTCACAGTGGGCCGCCCGCAAGAACGAAAAAACAGCGACAAAAGAAGGTGCGCGGCCATCTCCGAAAGAGTTTGCAAATATTTCGCACACCCCAGCATCCAATACGCTGCTTAATCATATCCTATTATGGTGCCGGGTTAATCACAGGCCCTAACGGGATGTTGAAAAAGTCCTTCCATGGACTTTTTCAACGACGGAACCGGAAAATGCGATTTCCCGGTTCCTTTATTTTCAATGACTTGCCGTTATCGAAAATGGCGGCACTTCCCTGTAGCGCACACAGGCTGTTGAAAAATGGCATTTTTCAACAGCCTGCTAAGCCAACTTCTTCAACTTCTCTTGCAAGCGCGTGCGCACCAGCTCGATATGCATGCGCAGGTTGTATTTATTATCGGCATAGGACAATGGCACCGTGATCGCGTTGACCTCGTCCTCCATCTCGTCGAGCGCATGTAGATAACTGGCAATGTCGCCGGCCGGCAACTTGTGTTCGGCGTTGGATTCGATCTCCAGCAGTTGCTCGTACCAGGAATAGATGCGTGAGCGCACTCGCCAGCGATATACCGGCGGAATGACCTTCGCCAACGGGAACAACAGGGTCGCCAACGGCAGGGCGAGCAGGATCAGGCGATCGATCAGGGTCGCGGCCCAGAACGGTAGATAGCGTTGTAGAAACGGCGGGCCGTTCTTGAAAAAGCGTTTGGAACGCTTGGCCACCGGGAAATCGACATACCGGGCCGACGGAAACTCCCCGGCCTTGTCAAACAAGTTCGGCCCCGAGTGCGCCTCGCTGGCAGCTTGCAATACCAAGCTGATCAGCGCCGGATGAAAACCCTTGCGCGCGACCAGCGTGGCCACTGGCGAGATCATCCTCTTGTCGCTGTCCGGTATGTCCAATGCTGGATCGATCGCGCCATGTGGCAACACGACCCGGCTGAACACCGGGTTACGACGCGCGTAGGCCTCGGCGCGCGCAACGTCCATCAACTCGATGTTCGGCTCGGCAAGCAAGGTTTCTATCGCTTGCGAGTCGGCGGCGGCGATCAGCATGGCCACGTCGAGACGACCCGCGCGCAAACCTTCGATCTGATTCCTCATATCGCTCGACAGCAATGCGGTATTTCCCGCCTCGATGCCATTCTCGCCGAGCAAGGCCAAGGCTGCCTGACGCGCGCCACTACCGACCTCGCCGATGCCGACGCGCTTGCCGCGCAGGTCGCGCAGCAGCGCCACATTCAGATCGCGGCGCTTGAAGATCCACAACGGCTCGTGATAGAGGCTGGCGATTCCGATCAGGCCGGGGTACTGGGTGGAATCTGCCACGCCGCTCTGCACGAAAGCAATGTCCACGCCGCTGTCCGGATCGGCAAGCAGCTTCAGGTTCTCCACCGTGCCGCGCGTCTCGCGAATCTCCAGCTCGACGCCCTCCGGCTGCATGAATGCCTGGTAACGCTTGGCGAAATAGGCATAGGCGCCCCGCGGGTCGCCACTGGCGATGACGATCTTGTCGGGCGGCGCGGAACGGATGAAATAGACCAGCAATGCCAGTATTGCAAGCGCCAGCAAGATCGCCGGCAACGCGACGTGTGGGCGGTTCTTGGTGCGCGCCGGGGTCGGCTCATCGGTTGCCGGATTGGCAGGTTTCTCCAACATGCTCGGTCCTGGTGTCACGAATCTGGCGCCAGTTTAATCTGGCCTCTGGCGCAATGCCACCCGATGTGTGTTCCCTTGCGCATGCGGGTATCATGTTCGGAAAAACGACTTCGGGAATCCTGTAAAAATGGCAGACCCCTGCACCCTCGTGATATTTGGCGCCAGCGGCAATCTGGCTCAGGTCAAGCTGCTGCCGGCGCTCTATAAACTGGACCACGCCGGTCTGCTACATCCCGATCTGAAGCTGATCTGCAACGGCCGCAAGCCCTTCAACGCCGAGGCTTGGCACGCCTATGTGGAAGCGACCCTGAACGAGCACCTGCGCGACGCCATCGATGCCGACAGCGTCGCGCGCTTCCGCGCCCGCATGTGCTATTTTCAGGGCGATCTGAAACAACGCGAGACCTTTCGCGAGCTGGGCGGGCTGTTGGAACGCGATGCCTATCCGCCGGATGTCGTGTTTTATATCTCCTTGCCGCCATCGGTCTACGGCCCAGTGGTCGACGCCCTCGGCGAGACCGGCCTGTTGAAAGAGGATCGAGGTTGGCGTCGCGTGGTGATAGAGAAGCCCTTCGGCCACGACCTGATCAGCGCGCGTGATCTACACACTCGCCTGAGCCGCCATCTGCGCGAGGACCAGACCTACCGCATCGACCATTATCTCGGCAAGGAGACGGTGCAGAACGTTCTCGTGTTCCGCTTCGCCAACCTGATGCTGGAGCCATTGTGGAATCGTAACTATGTCGATCACGTGCAGATCACGCATGCCGAGACCCTCGGTGTCGGCTCGCGCGCGGCCTTCTATGAACACACTGGTGCGTTGCGCGACATGCTGCAAAGCCATCTGATCCAACTGATGGCGCTGGTCGCGATGGAACCGCCGGTATCCATGGACGCCGACGACCTGCGCGACGAAAAGGTCAAGGTACTGAAGTCGATCCGCCCGATCCACCCATCGGCAGTGCATGCACGTGCCTTTCGCGCCCAGTATGCCGCTGGTCATATCGACGGCCAACCCGTGCCGGGTTATCTACAGGAAGCGAACGTCGACCCGCGCAGCGTCACCGAGACCTATGCTGCGTTGAAGCTGTATGTCGACAACTGGCGCTGGCGCGGCGTGCCCTTCTATCTGCGCACCGGAAAGCGCCTGCCAAAAGCGCTGGCAACCGTGTCGATCTGCTTCAAACAGCCGCCAAAGCAGTTCTTTCGCGGTTCACATATCGATCACCCGCCGCCGAACTGGCTGCTGATGGGTATCCAGCCGGAGGAATCGTTGCGCCTGGAACTGACGATCAAGGAACCTGGACTGGAGATGAACACCCGACAGACCAGTCTGGACGCGCTGTTCCGCTGCGATCATCACGACAAGACCGGTGCCTACGAGGGGTTGCTGCTGGATGTCATCGAGGGCGATCGCTCGCTGTTTCTGCGCTACGACGAGGTCGAACAAGCATGGCGCTTAGTCGACCCGATACTCAGCGTCTGGGCCAGCGAGCGCGACTATATCCCGACCTACCCGGCCGGTCGCTGGGAACCGGAAGAGGCGCGGCGCATCTTCGACCGCGAATACCACAAGTGGCGCAATCACCTGGAACCGGAGACATGAGCGTCTGGCGGATTCTGAAGGATGCCGAGGCGGTCACCAGCGAAGCAGTCTCCTTGATCCAACAGGCAGCGGACGAAGCGATCGCCCGGCACGGCGAGTTTCGTCTGGTGCTTTCCGGTGGCACGACGCCACGCGAGATCTACCGACGACTCGCGGCATCGGCCGGCGACCTCGGCAGATGGCGACTCTATTATGGCGACGAGCGCTGCCTGCCGGTGGACGACCTCCAGCGCAACAGCCGCATGGTCGAGGAAAGCGGTCTGGCCGCGAAAGCCGGTGGACACTTCCCCATTCCGGCGGAACGCGGAGCGGAAGCCGCCGCGAGCGCCTATGCTCAGACGATCGAAACCGCCCTGCCGTTCGACCTGGTACTGCTGGGCGTCGGTGAGGACGGCCATACCGCGAGCCTGTTCCCCGGACACGACTGGTCGGATACCGCGCTGGTCGTACCGGTGCGCAACGCTCCCAAGCCGCCCCCGGATCGCGTCAGCCTGACGCCGCGCGCGCTGCGCGATTGCCGTCGGATCCTGGTCATTCTCACCGGCATCGGCAAGGCCGGGGCAGT
>JALSSX010000125.1 GCA_026984055.1 Sedimenticola sp.
GATCATCTCCCTGCCCAAGCCCCCGCGGCATCTGCTGTCGCGGCTGCCCGCGCCTGGTCGGCTGATTCCCGGCCGGCTGCATTCCCCTGGCCTGACCCTGATACTGAACCGTCTGCTCGCGGAACCGCTGTCCGCGGGCGACCTGGACTTTTTGCGACACAAGGTGTTGCAGATCGAAGTGATGGATCTGGCGCTGGATCACCGTCTGACTCTGAATCGCGGCAAGCTGGCCGCCGCGCCCAACGGACAGGTAGTGGACGTGCGCTTTGGTGGCAACGCGCGCGAGTTCCTGCTGTTGGCGTTGAACGAGGAAGACCCGGACACGCTGTTCTTCCAGCGTCGCTTGCGCTTGGAAGGAGATACCGAGCTGGGCCTGGAGATCAAGAACCTGCTGTATTCACTGGACGACGATCGACTACCCGCGCCATTGCGACGCATCGCCAGCCGGCTACTCGGCGCATCGGGCTGACACGCCGCCGGGTATATTCGAGGCCAAGCCCACGAGGACATTCTCACGGCATTGCCGCAGACGAAGCACGACTACGTTCTCGGTAATCCAGCATTCGACTGCCCGTGGTGACGATAATCCATGCCGGCTCGCTCCCTCCAGTAGCCGTTGCAGCTACCCACTGGCGCAAGCCGCCGCGCGTCCTCTGCCGGTCGATCGCGCAATGCCGCGTCGAAGGCCATCACGATCCGCTCCATATGCCGCGCCTGCGGGCTGATACGCAACAGATCAACGCCGGCCCGGCGAGTATCGTCGATCTCGGCCAGCAGGTTACAGCTCAGCGCGGACTGCGTCTGAATGCCGTTGATCGTCAGAAACGCTTCGCCCTCGCGGGTATCCAGGGTCAATCCGTCGGGATAGTCGAGACAACGATATTGGCAGTCGTCCTTCGGTAGCTCGTGGGCGCGCGCGGTATAACAGCGCGCCGACATTGCCAACGGCATGCGTCCCCAGGCGAACAACTCGACTTCGACGCCGTCCGGCGCTTCCCGCTGAATCGCGACCAGAGTGTCACGGCCGAGTTCCAGCGGCAACACCCAACGCCTCAGGCCAGCATCGGTCAATACCTTCAGGGTCGCGGCGTTGTAGATGTTCACTGTCGGCCCGGCGACGAACAGCACATCGGCCGACGACAGCAAGCGCACCGCCGCGATGTCGTTGGCCTCGACACGAAACTCGCCATTGGCGCAGATCTTGCGCAGCATCTTCAACTCGGACTCGGCTTCCAGCAATGCCAGCGTTGACAACACCACCTCCTTGCCGGCGTCGCGCAAGCGATGGGCGGTGTCCATCCAGTCGTCGAAGCGAAACAGACGACGCTTGGAACACACCGTCTCGCCAAGATAGACCACATCCACCGGCCAGTCGGCAACCCGGCGATAAAAATCGATCAGGTCGTCGCGCGACCAATAGTACTGAATCGGGCCGATCGAGAGTTTCATCGCGGATACCTCACTGCCAGGTTCGGTGATAGGCGCCGAGCGTCGTCTGCTGACCCTCTGACACCGCGCCAAGCGCTCGCATCCATTCGCCGCGCGGACGAAAGGCATCAGGATCGCGAAGACAACTGTCGATCGCCTGGCGCCAGACGCGCGTCACCTGCCGCACATAAGCCGGGCTACGCTGACGACCCTCGATCTTGATCGCCGCGACACCGGCGGCAAGCAGCTCGGGCAACAGATCCAGGGTATTCAGGCTGGTCGGTTCCTCCAGCGCGTAATAGGTTTTGTCCAATGCGGCGTATCGCCCCTTGCAGACGGTCGGATAACCCGCTTTCTCACCATGACCGACACGATCGACCAACACGCCGCCAAGGCGCGTCTCCAGACCGGCCGAGGTTTCCTCGTAGCGCACCTCGGAGGCCGGCGAGCAACAACCACAGGTGTTCGGCGACTGCCCGGCCGCATAGGACGATAGCAGACAACGCCCCTCGACCATCACGCACAGACTGCCGAAGCCGAACACCTCGATCTCCACCGGCGCGCACGCAGCGACATGCCGAACTTGCGGCATCGACAGCACGCGGGGCAATACCGCGCGACGGATAGCGAAGTGATCCTTATAAAAGCGCAGCGCCTCGTGGTTGGTCGCCGAACCCTGCACCGACAGGTGCAATGGCAGATCCGGATAGCGGTCGGCGGCATGGTCGAGCACGCCGATGTCGGCCGCGATCAAGGCGTTCACGCCAAGCCCGGCGGCACGATCGACAGCCTCCCGCCAACGCTTCCAACCCTGGGCGCGCGGGTAGGTGTTCAGCGCGATATACACCTCACGGCCATGCCGACGGACATACGCCAGCCCCTGGGCGAGCGTCTTGTCGGTGAAATTCAGGCCAGCGAAGTTACGCGCGTTGGTGTCGTCCTTGAAACCCAGATAGACCACATCTGCGCCTTCGTCGATAGCGGCTTTCAGTGATGGCAGGTTACCCGCCGGACAGACCAGTTGCATCAGCATTCCTCAGCAGTCCGCGTTGACGACACGGGGTTGCCCAGAGCGTGTCACGGAAGACAATGGCGCTTTATGGCATGAATGGCTTCGCCATCGTTTGATCTAGGTCAAACAGTCTGCCCCAATACGCTTCCCCACAGCCGTTCGCATAGATCCATGTCAATGTCTTGAAGTGTGAACGAGCTATCATCATCGCAAGAAAAAAACCGATAACAACGCAAAGGAGAATTCGGACTATGGCACTGCCTGACAACTCGGGTTTCGCCCGATTGATCCATCAGATCCTGGTCATCGAGAAAAAGCAGCCGCTCCAGCATATCGCGGACAGGCTGGGCATGGCCTACCCAACCCTCTATGCCAGGGTGAAGGGGCGGGTCGCCTTCAGCGCCGAGGAAATCAAGCAATTGATTCGCGAACTCGGCGACATCCGCCTGGTCGACTACCTGCTGGAGGGAAGCGATTTACTCGCCGTGAAGATACCCCGGTATCGTGCTTGCATCCAAGATCGGGAGCAGCAGTTGCACGCCGCCGTGACAGCGGTAAAGGAAGCCGCGCTGATGCTCGACAGTCTGGAACAGGACGAACTGGAGAAAGACCGCTACATGGAAAGGCTGCAAATCCATCTGACCGAGGCGGAACGCGCGCTGGCCGGAGTACGCGCCGGCCTGCCAAGCGCGGCTGCGATCGGAATGTAGCCGCGGTCTCCATACCCTGCCGTCATGAGAGCTAGCCCGGATTTCTCACCGGATCGCATAGCGAGGCCGCCCAAGGTGGCGTGATGGCTGGCGTTCGCGACCGAGGGCCGCGCAAGCGTAGTCGACACTACGTTGAGCAGCCCGACCGAGCGAACGCCAGTCAGGGTGTGCCATTGGGCCGCCGCAGTAGAAGGCCGGTAACTACTCAGCAAGTAGGAAAATCATGCTGTAACTGCTCAGATTGCCGCTGAAATGTGTCAGATCAAGGCGGGAAATGTGAGTTTACAGGTGTAA
>JALSSX010000126.1 GCA_026984055.1 Sedimenticola sp.
AGCGGCCATGATCGAGGTCGGATTCGGCAAGGCCCGGCCAGTCGCCATGCACCCCACCGGGCATCCGGCCACCAAACGCAAACCAGGCGGACGCCTTGCCGTGGTCGGTACCGCCGCTAGCGTTTTCTTTTACCGTGCGGCCGAACTCGGTCATGGTCAGTACCATGACATCGTCGCGGTAAGCGGCCAGATCGCGGTAGAAAGCCCGCAGGCCATTGCCGAAGGCCGCGAGACGCCGCGCTTGTGAGCCACCCGCCTCGGCTCCACCTTGATTTGAATGCGTGTCCCAGCCACCGATATTCACCGTGGCGATCTCCACACCGACGTCTGCCTTGATCAAACGGGCGATCTGTCGTAACTGCTGGGCATAGCTGTCATCGGCATACACCGCGCCGTTGTCCGGCTGGTATTCGCCTTGGGCAAGCGCGGCGAGCTGACTCAACATCGCCATCGCGACACGGCCGGCGCCATAGGCGCGACCCCGATTGTCGCCAGCCGGTGGCGTCCCGTGGAACACGGCATCCAACGCGGCCTGGAGCGCCGCTTCCTGACTATCCGGCGCGCCCAGCGCGGTTTGCAGGCTGTCGAAGGAAGGCACCTGGATATCGCCGAACAGCGAGAACGGCAATTGCGATCCGAGCGCGACCGCATTGAGCAGACCGGCGTTGGGATTCTGCTGGATCACGCGATTCAACCAGCCGTCATTCTGGCGTTGCAGCGAGGCGCCCTCGATCAACCGCTGGCTGTCGAAATGCGAGCGCGACGCGTCGGGATAATGCACCGCCGGATAGATTGCCAGATTGCCATCTCGATAGATCTCGTGGAGACCAGCCAGCGATGGATGCAGGCCGAAAAAGCCATCCAGATCCAGCGCCGCGCGTTCCGCCTCGCCAGGCGCGGGAATCGCCAGGGTCGACCGATGCCTCCGATAATCCGGATCGGCATAAGGCACCACGACATTCAGGCCATCACAGCCGCCACGCTGAAAGACCACCACCAGGGTCTTGGCGCCGCCGCTCGCCACGCGGGCGAACTTCAGTAAGGCACCAGTCGCCGGGTTCAGGGTCATGCCGGCGCCAGCCAGGGTCGCGGCGCTGAATTTTCTCAAGAAACGTCTTCTGTCCATTTTCACCACCTACTTCAACTGAAAGCCGGGCATTGCGAGCATCACGGAGACCAGCCGGCTGAGCGCGGCCTCGGCATCCTCTCGTTCGGGGTCAAAATTCTCGCCAACGAGCGAACGCAACACCGCAATCTCGGCGGTGCTGATGTCGCCCTGCGACAACAATTCGACGAAATGGCCGACGACGGCATCCGTGGTATCCAGCCCGGCCGCCCGGACGACGGGCTTCAGGGTCATATGGGTGCGGTAGTCACGTATCGGACTGTAGGCGATGCGTATCGCCAGACGGGCGCGATTCAGACTCTGGTTCGAACTGATCCACTTGTCGCCGCTGTCGGGCCAGCCGGTCGGCACGGGATTCATGAACAACGGCATCGCCATGCTTTCCAGCGCGCGACGCAGATCGTTGCCAGCGGGTACGATCGGCAGCGCGCGCAGCATGCTGACGATGAACTCCGCTGGATTCTTGTACTTCGCGTGGAAGCTTTCCGGGGCGACGAAATCGGGACTCGCGAAGAGGTAGGCCAGCACCTGGGCGATGTCGCCATCGGTATCCAGAAAGACCTCCGCGCAACCCGCCACCAGCGCGTCACCCGGCTTGTCCGAGACAAAACGTCGCGCCAGCTTGGCGCAGATGAAACGCGCGGTCGATGGATGACGAGCCAACAGATCCAGCACTTGGCGACCGTCGTCGATACCACCTCCCGGCGCGATCCGCTGGCCAAGCACGATCTTCTCGTCATCGTCGTGGCGATGCGCGTCGAAGAAGAAGGCATGTTGCTTGACACGCCAGCCAGTGAACGCGCGAGCCACCTCGGCGACATCCTGTTCGCTGTAACCGCCGTCGACGCCAAGGGTATGCAGTTCCAGCAACTCGCGCGCGTAATTCTCGTTGGGGTTACCCTTGCGGCTACTGATATTGTCCAGATAGATCAGCATCGCCGGACTGGTCGCGCTGATCTCCAGCAGATCACGGAACCGCCCCAGGGCATGCTTGCGGAACAGCTCATATTCGCGGAACTCATAGGCGGCGCGTCCATGCTTGTTGACATCGGTGTTGAAGTGATTGTCCCAGAACCAGGTCATCACCTCACGCAACTGACGTCGTGTCACGACGGCGCGCGCCACCACGTAGCGCGCCAGATCGCGCTTGGAACGCTGATCGGCCTGCCGCAGCAACGCATCAGCCTCGTCATCGACGATGCTGTCCGAGGCGAACAATTGCCGATTCAACCAGGCCGGCATGCCAACAGCGGCGACATCCATCAACATCTCGTCCGATACGCCAAAGGTCAGGCGGTTCAGCCAGTGCGCCGGGGTATGCGAGGCCGCGACGATGGACAGATCCAAGGGCGTCTCGGCGACGTTGTCGGCACTGTCCCTCGCACGTATCAGCGCGCTGATCGACTCACCGGCGGACAGCGACTCGTCCCGCACCCAGTAAGCCCAGTTCCCCGCCACTGAAAGCTTGATCGGCGGACTGTCAACGAGGGTCCGGCCATCGCTGGTCCGCAGGGTCACCGTCAACGCATCGACACCAGTATCGTCACCAACGTTGCCGTGGATCAGGAAGCCCTTCTCCGACAAGCCATTCGCGTTGGACGGCGCGAGGATCTGTATCCGCGGTTCCAACGTATCCTGGATGACATCGACATCGATGCCAGCCGACGCCGCGTTTCGCGAGCTGTCCCATGCCTTGACCCGCAGGCTGACCCGCTCGCCGCTGGTGATACTGCTGGCCGGCACGCTCGCGCGCCAGCGCCCGCTGCTTGCATCCAGGCTGACCTGGAGGCGCGTGGTTCCCAGCAATGGGTCGCTGACCGTCGCTTCCAGCTTGGCAAGCCCGCGATCGTCGTCGGCTACGCCGCTCAGGCTGAAACCGGCGTCCGCGACCGGCAAATCGCCACGCGGCGACAGGATGGATAGCGTCGGCAGCTGACGATCCACGGCTGTCGGCATGCCCGGCTCCACCATGAAGTCGAACGGACCCTGCACGCCGGTCACCCGCGAATAAAAGCGCTGTCCTTGGGAAAACGGGTTTTGCGCACGAAACTGATACCACTCGCCCGCGCCCAGCGCCGGCAGGTCGAAATGCACGATGCCCGAGGCATCGGTTTCACCGGAGCGATACCAGTGCAAGCGCCCGTCCTCGGTCTTGCGGTAGGCGGTCAGTCTGACCGCCGGGATGGCCGCTCCGGTCAGCGCATCGAGCAACCGCGCCGGGGTCGTGCCGACGCGAAACCGAAACTTGCCCGGTCGGGAGATATCGCTGGAATCCACCCGTCCGGCATTGTAGGGTTTGGCGGACAGATAATAGACCCGACCGGCATCCAGACCGTCCAGATCGATCAGTGCTTGGCCGTTCTCATCGGTGGTTCTTCGCGCCACCCAACGCCGCTCGTCGGCGCCAAGCCGCTCGAAGACGTTCAGCTCCAGGTCAGCGAGCGGCCGCCCGCTGACACCATTGACGACCGCAACCTCCACCGGCGGATTGCCGACGATAAACTCGAACGGCCCTGTGGCGCTTATCAACGCGCTGTATTTACGGCTGCCGTCCGCCGGACTCAGGGCGCCAAGACGGTAGCGGGTGCTACCGTCCAGACCATCCGGCTCGAATATCACCAGACCGCTCGCATCGGTCTCGTGGCGAGCGAACCATTCCCGGCGCCCATCCTCGCGCATTCGATACAACGTGACCTTTGCCGCGACAAGCGGCTGCCCGTTCAACGCCGAGCGCACCATCACGGGCAAACGGCCAACCGTCAGGCGTACCCGGCCGACTGAACCCGGGAAAGGCTTGCTCACCGCCTTGCCGCCGTAAGGGCGAGCCACGACGCGATAGCGCTCGCTGGCGTCGACATCGAAGTGGACTTCCGCTTGCGCATCGGTGCGCAGGCTGTCCACCCAGGTCAATGCATCGCCAGGTCCAACCTGCTGTAACGTTATCCTCACATTGGCCAACCGCTGACCTGAATAGAGATCGTTCAGCTGAACCGTCAGCATATTGCCAGCGGCGAATACGCTCAAAGGAAGCAGAAAGCAAAACACCACGGCAAGGACGCGGCGGATAAAACGTGCATAGCGGGTAGAGACGATCACATGCAATAGCCTTCAATGGATGGTCGTCGCAATATAGACAGCCGACACCAGCATGCCATCGACGACTTCCAATTTTTTCAAAAAACGAATGGAAAAATAATCAAGCCGCTGACTGCATCACATTTATCGCCATGGCCAGCCAAGCGCCGAATTTCAGCAGGCATGCCATTTCATTCCTGTCAAGGCGCGAGGAGACCGGGACTAACAGGATGTTGAAAAATGCCATTTTTCAACGGCCTGTTAAAGCAGCTCGATCGAGGGCCGCCTGGTGATGCCCGTTGGTGCCGATCCCTGCCTGCAACAGTTGATACGCATCCGCCGCGTGGCCAACGGGGGTTTCCAGCGGGAATCGCCGGGTGACGTGCGTTTCATGCCGCTGATTGGCGAGGGCGGCTGGCGCTCGTAAAGCCCCCGCCCGGCCCTATCGTAGCTGTTGCGCTATCCCAGGGAGTCCAGCCGATACTTGTCGATATTCTCCCCGGGAGCGGCTTTGGCGGTCGATGCTCGCGGCATCTTCATCAGTTCCAGATCGCACACGCGCGGATGTTCCTCCGGCACATCGGACTGATAGACGCTGATCGGAACGATAACCGGATTCGGCCAGTCCCGATCCAGAAACGCGCGCAGCCATTCGCCTCTTTCCGTCTCGGCTTTCACGCACAGCAACGCCTCGATGTTATGCGCGACAATGCCGCCTTCCCCGGCGCACTCCCGCAGGACATCGCTCAATTGTCGAAGCGAGATATGTTCCGCGTCGGTACCTAGCGCCTCCATCACCTCTTCGCGGAAATCGAAGAACCTCAGGCCAAGACGATCCGCCAATCGCGCGGACAGGTCTGGACGATAACGCGGGAATAACACCACGCTGCCGGCATGCGAATCTTGCCCATCCAGGTGCCGTTCGACGGAATCCAGCCATCGATGCACGCTCGGTCCTTCAGCCCGGGACTCTGCTCGCCCGGCACTGGGTGCCTGGCGCCGAAACGGCGTAAACGCCATCACCGCGTCCAACTGCTCTTGAGTAAACAAGGAATCGACGAGTGGAAACAGTACTTCCTCTTCCTGCAGAGTGTGGCGCTTCAGCACACGGGAAAAATCGGCGAGATGCTTCCTCGCGGTTTCTGGCGTCATCTCCTCGACCAGCGTTCTCAGATACCCGTGTTCCTTGCCGAGGGCGATGCACAAATCCATATGCTCACCGTATCCTTGTATCAGCGGAGCAAAGATCGTCTGTTCCTCGTGTTGCAGATGGGCTTCCAGTTCCGCGTCATTGTAGGCCCGCACCATCTCGACACCATTCGCCAGCGCCTCATCGTCTCCGTGCTCGGCGATCTCCGCCAGCTCATCGGCGAACAACAGACAATCCTGGTGCTCGCGCGCAAGTCTTCGCAATTGTCTACTGCGTTTCGCGGCAAAATCGTCGCTGTGTTTATCTTTACTCATTTCTGCCTCTCCCCCTCTCACTATAATTATAGCCACGGCCAGTCGAACACCGGTTTGTCGCATGCATGCCATTGCGTTTCCGGCAAGGCCTAACCATCAGCGTAGACGATAGCACAGTTGCCATCGATGAAGACGCAGGGAAAGGCATGAAATCGGCCCGCTCCGCTATGTGAGGCCTGAAAACCCGGCTCAGGCTTTCTCGCCGAAATAGCGCTGTAGAAACTCAGGAAAACTCCGTTTTTCACCCGCTTCCATCTCGCGTTGATCATCCAGTGAGCGCTTTGCGGCTTCGGCGTGAAATGCCATGCGCTCGGGACACAGCGGTTGCGAATCGAAGTAACGTTTATGTAATTGTGACATGCGCCGCGCAAAGGTGTAGAAGCCCTCTCCTTCTCGACGCATCTCGGCGAGCATGCGCGCCGACGGGGTCTTTTCCGGATCGTCGACCTTGATTTTCTGTATCGCCAGGGTCGCGGTATGTACACCGTCGGGATTACCAACATCGAGGAAATCGCACACCGGCTCCATCGCGTCGAGAATCATGCCGGCCCAGTCACGTAATTTCATGTCCCCCTCGCCGCACTGGAGCGTCAACGCCGGATCGCGACCGCGATGCGCGGTCGTGATCAGATTTCTGTCGATGAAACGGCGCTCCCGCTGGCCGATCAGCGGGCTTTCGCACAACATCGAGAAGATCATGAAGGCCTCGACGAAACGCAGTTGCGGTTCACTGACGCCCAGCGGATCGTAGGCGTTGACATCGAGGGAGCGTAGCTCGACATAGCGTATGCCCCGCTTGCCCAGCGCGACAACGGGTTTCTCCATGCCAGCCGGCGGCTGTTTCGGCCGGACGGTGCTGTAGTACTCGTTCTCGATCTGAAGCAAATTCGCATTCAACTGGCGCCATTCGCCATTCACGACGACACCAATCTCGGCCCATTCCTCGCTGGGCGTCTCGATCGCGCAACGCAGGCTGGCGATATAGCTCTCCAGGGAATCATAATTAGCCTTGATGCCGACGCCTTCCTCGCGGGTGTTCTGGTAACCGATATCGCCCATCCGCAGCGAGGTGGCGAAAGGCTCGAAATAGGTGGTTTCATCGAAGGGTTGCAGCGTCGACGAACCACGTCCGCAAAGAAAGGATTTGCATACCGCCGGCGAGGCGCCGAACAAGTAGGGAACCAGCCAGCCGAAACGTTGCAGGTTGCGCACCATCGCCATGTACTGACGGTTGATGAAATCCTGTAATGGAGCGCTGTCACCGAGCAATTCCTGGTAGATCGGCCAGAAGGCTTCCGGGATCGAATAGTTGAAATGCACTCCGGCGATGACCTGCATGACACGTCCGTAACGATAACCCAGCCCACGCCGGTAGATGGTCTTCATCATGCCCTGATTGGAATCGCCGTAGCACGCGATCGGGATACCCGCCTCGCCCTTGACCACACAGGGCATGCTCGTCGCCCACAACAGCTCGTCTTCCAGGTTCTGGTATACGAACTGATGTGATTCGCGCAGAAAACTCAAGGTGGTGGCGACATCCCGATTGGGCGGCGTGGTGAACTCTAACAGCGCCTCGGAATAATCGGTGGTCACATAGGGGTTGGTCAATGCCGAGCCCAAGCCGGTCGGATGCGGCTTCTGGCTGATCGAGCCCTGGTGCTCGACGCGCAGGCTCTCTTTCTCCAGACCAATCAAGCCGTCTTGCAGCAATAGGCAGGCATCACCGTCCCGCAGCAGGTCGATGCGTTTCTCGAATTGTTCAAACAATGGGGGGATGCTCGCTTGTGTTATAATTGATAGGGATTCTGGGGACAATATCAGCGAATCATGATGATAACAAAACGTCTTTTGGGGGTAACCCTTTTCTCGCTGGCTGTATCGCTGGCTTCCAATGGCTTCGCCACGGTGCTGGAATGCCACGGCAGCCCGTCCATCACGGACCTGCCACCTTCCCGGCTATGGTCGGAACTCGACCCTACCGCGCCATCACTGGAATCCAGCAGCCTGATCGTCGTCGACCAGTTCGGAAACCCGATCGTTTCCCAGGATGCCAGCACGCCCCGCCCCATCGCCTCGATCACCAAGCTAATGACCGCGATGGTGATTCTCGACGCCGGCCTGCCGCTGGACCGGGAACTGACGATCAGCGAGGAGGACGTGGATACCCTGAAGCACTCCAGTTCCCGCCTGAGCGTCGGCACCACGCTGAGCCGCCACGAACTGCTACAGATCATGCTGATGTCCTCGGACAACCGCGCGGCACATGCCTTGGCGCGAAACTACCCCGGGGGCACGCGGCTGTTCGTCGCCGAGATGAACGCCAAGGCCCGCGACATCGGCATGTACGATACCCATTTCGCCGATCCCAGCGGCTTGAACCCGGAGAACCAGGCGAGCGCTTGGGACTTGGTCCGCTTGGTGCAGGCCGCCAGCCTGTATCCACTGATCACGCATTACACGACGCGCACCGACGGCGATTTCGAGCTGAAACAGGGAGAGACCCACTTCGTCAACACCAACCGCTTGGTGCGTTTCAGCAAACTGCCGATCAGCCTGTCGAAAACCGGTTATATCCACGAAGCCGGACGCTGCTTGGTCAGCCGCGTGGATGTCGCCAACCAACCGTTGATCTTCATCCTGCTCGGTGGCCACACCCTGACCGGCCCACAGCGGGATCTCAGCCGCTTGCACAAGTGGTTGGAGAAGAGCGTATGCGCTCAGGCGGAATCGAGCGCCGGCAACCACCCGGAATATCAGCCCGGCCAGTCGAACGTTGGATTTTAGCCGGCCGTTGAAGAATGGCATTTTTCACCGGCCTGTGTGCGGTACAGGGATGTGCCGCCATTTTCAACGACGGCAAGTCATTGAAAATGAAGGAACCGGGAAATCACATTTTCCGCTTCCGTCGTTGAATAAAGTCCATGGAAGGGCTTTTTCAACATCCTGTTAGGGCCTGTCAACACAAAATCAATGCACTCTGCCGAGGCGCTTTTTTGTCCCGCAAGGCAGCATGAGCGATGTATCGTGAGGCGGTATGAACGCGTGATAACGCCGTTGGGTGGAGATAGCGCCTCAGCCCTCTGGGTTACGCCTGAAAAAGCAACACCGCCAGCGAGGAGCTTCAGTGCGCGCAGGATCTTTCCGACGCTTGGCTGGCCGTGGCTATATCATCATGGAGAGAGCAACGCCCCGCTTTCGGGGAAGTTGCCTGTGGTTCGGCTGCGGGGTGTCGGAGGCAAAGCACTGGAAATGCTCCCGGTATTTCCAATATTCTCCTTTTCCCATGGGTTATGCCGAGGCCAAGCCTACACGAAGGTATTCACGGCGTTCCCGTTGACGAATCACGGGCAACCAACTGCGTACTTTCACGCTAACTCAACACCTGGAATAGATTACGGTGGTGATTGACCTGTGAACAAATAGCGCACAGACCGTCATCTTGCTGCGCGCGCGGACGGTGATAGGCGCAGCCGCACACGCTGCATTTCGCATCCCTCAACGACAGGGTTTCTACCGACTCTTGCCGTTCCTCCCAGGCATTCACGACGATCGCGTCCTGATCACAGGCGTCGACGCAGATGCCGCAACCATTACAATCGTTCGCATGGATCACATAGGCACCGGCTTTTTCGTTGTATGTCAGCGCCTGCTGAGGACACAGGCGCGTGCAGGCGTCACAGCCATTGCAGGCATCGGCGAGGATATGCGGCACATGGAAATAGAGCGCCGCCTCGCCGGTCGGTGGCAATGGCAAAAAACGACCGGGTGCCGGCGTCTGTTCGGCCTCGGCTTCCGCCCCCTGCTGGTGACGGACCACCCGATCGGCGCCCTGCGCCAGCAGGCTACCGAAAAAGCCCCGCCTGCCAAACTGCGGACCACAGGCCCATCGGCCAGTCTTCAGCATCGCGCCGCGCCATTGCCCCAGCGGCAGAGACGAATAAGCAATGCGTGGCAGACCACGGGATTTCAACAGCCGGTTGATGCGGCGTATCGTGCGTTCCAGATCGGCCGAAATCTGACGAGGACATTGCGCGCAATCGCCATGACATACCATCCAGTGCCGCACCCCATTGCGATACAGACGCAACACGTCGTAAATACCAAAGGCATGCAGGCACCGTACCCGCGCCTGTTCAGTATCGCCGCTAGGCACATCTTCCGTCGCTCGGTCGCCGGCATGCTCGCAGATCAACATCGCAATCGAACGCCCTTGCCATTCGCGTTCCGCCGGGAACTGCTCCTGCACGATAGCCTGCTGCGGACAGGCCGGCACGCACAGGCCGCAACCGTCACAGCGGTTCGCATCGATGCCAAGCTGCTCGTCATCGATCACCCAGGCATCGAGCGGACAACTTTCCACACAATGCCGGCAACTTGCCAATTCCATCTGGCTATGCACGCAACGCTCGGCGATGACATCAGGCAGACGCAGCGCGTCGCCTATCTCTTCGAACCAATCATTTCTCAGACTCATGGGCGCATCCCGTGGGGATTTAACGATATACAATAAAAAAGGCCCGTATAGAAGGAGAAAAGCCGGTGCCAATATCAATAACCGGACTCCCCTTCATACGGGCCACACACTGAACCCGGCACCAAGTCACTGTCCCGTGGTCGGCAAGATTCATAAAGAAAAAACGGCCCCCGCCAGAAAACACCGGGAAAGGGAACGGGAGCCGGAGAAAACTACCAGGATGGCGCGGTTCCTGGAACATAGGCTTGGGGCGCGGCAACCGCGACCTCGACTTTTGGTCGCATGCGCTCGTCGATCTCTTCGCAGGTCGGGCGCGGTTCTTCGAGAATCAAGGCCAACACATCGCGCAACTCATCGACATAGGCCGCCGTGACGCTGACCAAGCCGGCATACAATGGCGTATCGCAGCGAGACGCGACACGACGGGCGAAATCGACGATCCAGCGCAGCAGGTGCTCATCGCTGAATCGCGCGACATCGGCCAGCGAATTCTCGCCACCCTCTCGCAACAGATGAGAAATGAACTCAAGCTGATGCACCAAATGGTCGTCACTGCGCGCGCGCCAGTCCGGCACCGCAAGACCGTGCTTACGATACCAGTCGCGGATCTGGAACATCGGTTCCTGCATCGTCAGGCTGTCTTCGTCTATCCATACCGATTCAGCCGGAAAAGCGCCATAGCTGTTGTTCAGGTAGATGGAAGCATAATCCGCCGCCAATTCGTCGATGAGCGCCGCATCAGGCGGTTCCGGCAACTCACCCAACGCGTTGCTCAGCAGCGAAAGAGCCTGTTGTCCAAACTCACTCTGCAAACGGAAGGCCAACGCGTCCGGAAATCCCAGGCGTTTCAGTTCCGCCAGCTTTTCGGCATCGATCTCTTCCCGATGCAGACTTGCCAGCACGAGCAGATCACCAGCCGTTGCCTCGCGGAAATCCTCCAGTTCCATGCTCATTCGTCCACCACTCCATGACGGCTGGCAACAAACACGATGGATGGGTTGGTCAGATCCGGATTGGCGAAATTCTTCACCGCACGCACTGGAGTTTCATGCGGCCCGATCGCTTTGGTGTTCCAGGTGTGGTCACGCAGCTTATCTATCGGCCCGATGTCCAATACCCGCATCATGCAACCCATCACGCAATACGGCTTGCGGCCGGCCTCGATCTCGTCGACACACATATTACATTTCTTGACGACGTTCTCTTCCGGATCGAACTGCGGCGCGCCGTAGGGACACGCGGCCTCGCAACGACGGCAACCGATGCATAGCGTGGAATCGATATCGACGATGCCATCCTGCTTGCGCTTGAAAATCGCGCCCGTCGGGCAGGTCGGCAGGCATGCCGGCTCGGCACAATGATTACACGAGACGTTAACCTTGTAGGCATACACGTCCGGATAGGTTCCACCCTCGATATACTGCACGCGACGGAAGCGCGGACCAGCATGCAGACCGTTCTTGTCCTTGCAGGCGATCTCGCAGGCGCGGCAACCGATACAGTCGACATTGTTGTGAATGAAGCCAAGCTGCATATCCGGCACCACCGGGGTATACACCAACTTCTTGCGACGCTTTACCGCCGCTTTGATCTTTGCTTTGTCCAGGGTCTGGGCCATTATCTTCTCCTCGGTTTTTTATCAGAGATCACGACGGAATACATGCGAGCGCGCGGTTCCCAGGCGGTTCCACACCGGCTCGTGGTTCCGATTGCTCAAGCGGATGTCGCAGAGCACCGTGTTGTAGGCGAAAGCACCCGCGGGGCTGGGGTTGTCCAGGGTTAGAAAATCTGGATTTCCCGACAGATCGACACCGTCCTTGTCCAGCGCCATCCATGCGCCTTCGTGCAACACCGCGACACCAGGCATGACGCGCTCGGTCACATAGGCCGGCACGACCACCATGCCGCGATCGTTGAAGACCTCGACGGTATCACCGGTCTTGATCCCCAATCGCTTGGCGTCCGACGCGTTGATCGTGACCTCCTGCTCATAGGTTTCGCGCAGCCACTCGCAGTTGTTGTAGATCGAATGCGTGCGCCAGCGGGGGTGTGGTGAAACCAAGTGGAACGGGTGCTTCTTCGTCTTCGGGCTGTTCAGCGATTCCCACGGTTCAATCCATTTCGGGATGGACGGCACGTGGTAACCGTACTTAGTGCGTTTCCAGTCGGAGATATTCGCCAGCTCGGTGCACAGGATCTCGATCTTGCCGGACGGCGTCTGGAACGCCTTGCCCTCCTCGATCTGCTCGCGAAAGGCGACGTGCGGCTTGTCCAGCTTGAATTTGTAGACACCGTGCTTCTTGAATTCTTCCCAGGACATCTTGACACCCTGGTGATGCATGACTTTTTCATCCCACCAGGTTCGCAGATACGCCTCGTCCACCGCATCATTGTCGAGGAAGTAGTCCCGATTCGCGCGTGGATTGTAGGCCTTGCCGAACTTCTCGCCGCCGATGCGGTAAGCCAGCTCGGTGAACACCTGAAAGTCGGTCTTCGACTCTCCCATCGGCTCAATGACCTTTGGTCGATGGATATAATAATGCCCCTTATACCAAGGCAGGGCCACATCGTGACGCTCGAAATGAGTAGCGATCGGAAACAGCACGTCGGCCCACAAACCGGATGGCGTGATGGTGGAATCCATGCACACGACCAGCTCCAGCTTCTTGATCGCGGCGATCTCCTTGTTGATGTTGGTCAACTGGTTGAACCAGTCCGAACCCTGCCAGAAGATCCCCTTGATATTTGGGATCACGCCATCCCAGGAGTCGTTACGTGGCCACAACCCCGCCTCTTCGCGCGTCACGTTCGGGTAGTTCAACACGATATGCGCCCAGCGATCGGTCTTGATCGCGCCAAACCAGATGTTGGCGTACTGGTCGTAGGGATAGGCCACCGCCTCGGCGTGCCAAGCCTTGCCTACGCCCTCGGCGCAACCGCCGAGTTTACCGATATTGCCGGTCATTGCCTGCAACGCGGCACCCATGCGGCTGTACTGCTCGCCATAGGCGTTTCTGCCCGGCGCCCAGGATGCCTTCAGCGCGGCGGGCTTGGTACGCGCGTACATGTCCGCAAGCTTCTTGATGTCGTTCGCAGACACGCCACAGATCTCGGCCGCCCATTCAGGCGTCTTCGGCACGCCATCGTAGGTTCCCAGGATATAGTCCTTGAAGTTCTCGCGGCCATTCGGCGTGTTTTGAGACCAGTTCGGCATCGTGCCTCTGTCCATGCCCTGCACGAAGCGATCGATGAAGCGTTGATCCTGTAGATTGTTGACGAAGATATAGTGCGCCATGCCGGCCATCATCGCCGCATCGGTATTCGGCTTGATCGGAATCCACCAGGCATCATAGGCCGACGCCGAATCGGTGTACTGCGGGTCGACCAGCACAAACTTGCAACCACGCTGCTTGGCCATGCGCATATAGTAGAAGGTATTCCCACCATGAAAGGTATAGGCTGGATTCCAGCCCCACATGATGATCAACTTGGAATGCGCGAAGGTATCGTCTTCGTTACCATCATGGATAGTGCCGTAGGTCCAGCGCGAACTGGTCGTGGTGCCTTGATAGGATGGCACCGACCAGGAACTGGTGCGACAACCGAACATCCCCATGAAACGGCCCAGCAGTCCCTCAATCTGATCCGACTTATGCAATACACCATAGGACGCCCCGGCATAACTTTGATCCAAGAGTGCCTGAGAACCGTACTTATTCTTTATCTCTATCATCTTGCGCGCGACATGATTCAACGCTTCGTCCCAGGAGGCACGTCGAAACTTACCCTCGCCACGCTCACCGACGCGCATCATCGGGTAGAGCAAGCGCTCGGCCGAGTACAGACGTTGCCGGTAGGAGCGGCCGCGCAAGCAGGCGCGCAATTGCAACTCATCTTCCTCGTCCTTGTCGAAATGGCCTTCCTTCTGGTAGCTACCGTTGTCGGTGGACAGGCGGACGATGACATCTCCTTTCTTGTGCGCGACCAGCATATGCCGGGAGCCACAGTTGTGCGCGCAACTGGTCACGACGGTTTCCAGTTGATCATCGCGCGGATAGGGTTCGTAGGCGAAAGCCTTCGCATCCTGGCTCTTCAACAACCCGCCACCCACACCCAAGGCCGTGGCCGTCAGTGATGATGTCTTCAGAAAGGATCTGCGATTCATCTTCAGACGATCCGCGAGGAAACCGAATTTTTTTGCTTTGGCACTCATTGACAGATCTCCAAGGTAATTATTTGCTGGCCGCAGCCTTGACGGGTTTCAGGAAACGGGCCGGTGATTCAGTCGGCCGATCTTTCGCCCAATCTGGCGCCGGTGTCGAGTTGGGCCAATCATGGCGAGGATATGGATAGCTGATGCGATACCAGGCACGACCGCCATGACAGCCATAGCAGACATCGGAATCCTTCTTGGCCGCCGCCTCGATGGCGTCTGCTTTCAAAAAATTGACCTGGTGACGATGTGTCCGAATCGTTGCATGACATGTCAGACAGGTGTGGAAGGCTTTCTCGCTTTCAGGCCATGGGCCGGGCAACCCCATATGCTTATAGGGAAACTGGCCATGACACATCAAACAGACATTCGGATCCACATGCTTGCGTTGAATGAGATCACTCCGCCCCGTGGCCGATGAGTTCGCGGTTTCCTCACGCGGATCATTCCCCTGATGACAGGTGTTGCACTTCATATCCATAATCTTCTTGGCGTATGGCGTCATGAGATGCCGACGGTGGAAGGTCTCTTGCTCGCCCGCATAGGTATTCAAGGTTTCATACCACGCCAATGCCTCATCCGCCTTCACACCCGCAGGCGAAGCTTTTCTCACTCGGTGATCGAGAATCTCCTTGTGACAAGCCAGGCATTGCTCATCCGTCGCCTGATCTATCATGGGTTTGAAATGAATCGGGTGCCAACGGGCTCGCTCGTAGTCCATGGACTTGCTTACGACTGACCCAGAGGCCCATGCGGTCTGCGACCCAATCAATATCAGTAATCCGACAAGCGGCAGATAACGGCCCAGTAATTTCATCGGAGACTCCTCAAAACTTGCTTCATGAAAAAACGCACGTCCTTGTGCGCAGATGCTCAACACGCCTTTCCTGGCGTTTCAATGGGGCTGGTTCAGCTCTTAGGCGGAGTCCAGTAACCACCGGACATTCCGCTCATACCGCCCATGCCGGACATTCCGCCCATGCCGGACATTCCGCCCATGCCGGACATTCCGCCCATGCCGGACATTCCGCCCATGCCGGACATTCCGCCCATGCCGGACATTCCACTCATACCGGTTGCCGGGTAGAAAAAGATCTGGCCCTGCGGCGTGATCTTGAAATAGCCGGACATGCCGCCC
>JALSSX010000127.1 GCA_026984055.1 Sedimenticola sp.
TTCACGCCACGCGGCGAGGCGGTATGGGTCTCGGTGCGTGATCAGAATCGTGTCGTCGTGTTCGATACCCTGACGCTGGAACAGATTGCCGAATTGCCAGCGACCAAGCCCAGCGGCATCTTTTTCGCCGCACGGGCGCACAGGACGGGGTTGTGACATGACGGACCTGGAACAGCGTCTGTTGAACGACTACCAGCGTGGTTTTCCGTTGGTTCCCGAACCCTTTGCGTGTCTGGCGGAGGAGCTGGGGCATGCCGGCCGGGATGTATTGGCCATGCTGGAGAATCTGGTCTCGCGGGGCGTGGTCAGCCGGGTTGGACCGGTGTTCGCGCCAAATCGCATCGGTGCCAGCACGCTGGCCGCGATGGCGGTGCCGGAAGATGAACTGGAGAGGGTCGCCGCGATCGTCAGCGAGCATGCCGAGGTCAATCACAACTATGAACGCGAGCATCGCCTGAATCTGTGGTTCGTCATCACCGCGCCGGACCGGGCGCGGCTGCGCGCGGTGATGGGTGATATCGAACGTCGCGGTGGCCATGCGGTACTGCCGCTGCCGCTGGTGAAGGCATACCATATCGATCTGGGCTTTCGGGTGCATGGCGGACCGGCGCGTTCCTACCGACGCAAATTGCCTGCTGTTCGTCCGGCGCGTCCGGTGGCGATGGATGGAGCGCCGGACGCTGATCTGATCGCCGCGATCCAACTCGGCCTGCCGTTGGTCGAGCGTCCATATCGCGCTATCGGTGAGCGTATCGGCCTGGACGAACGCGGGGTCATCGAGCGCATTGCCGCAATGCAACGTGCTGGGATCATCAAGCGTCTCGGTGTCATCGTGCGGCACCGTAAGTTGGGCTATCGAGCGAACGCGATGCTGGTGTGGGACATCCCGGACGAGCGCGTCGACGAGGTTGGCCGCACCTTGGCGACGGTCGATTGTGTGACGCTGTGTTACCAGCGTCCGCGCCGTCCGCCGGATTGGCCATACAATCTGTTTTGCATGATCCACGGCAAGGACAGGCGAGAGGTGTTATCGTGCATCGATGAACTGATCGACGAGCTGGCATTGAACGGTCTTGGCCACGATGTATTGTTTTCGCGCCGCTGTTTCAAACAACGTGGGGCGATGTACCGCCCGGAAAGGACGGTGGCGTGACTAGGCTGGATAAGACTGACCGGGCCATCGTCAACCGCCTACAACAGGGTCTACCCGTGTGCGACGAGCCTTACCAGGCTGTTGCCGACGAGCTGGGCATCAGTGAGAAGACGCTGCTGAAGCGCATCGAACGGTTGCTGGAAGATCGTCTGCTGACACGTTTCGGACCACTGTTCGATGCCGAGCGCCTGGGTGGTGCGCTGAGCCTGTGCGCGATGAAGATTCCGCTCGACGAGTTCGACCGGGTCAGCGAGCAGGTCAACGCCTTCGAGCAGGTCGCGCACAACTACGAGCGCGAGCATCTGCTGAACATGTGGTTCGTGCTCGCGACCGGTTCCGTCGAGGAGAAGAACGATGTCATGCGGGAGATCGAAGCGGTCACCGGCCATCGTGTCTTCGATATGCCGAAGGAGAAGGAATACTATGTCGGTCTGCATCTCGCGGTCTGAGGTGACCGGGGAGCGCGAGGATTCGGTCGAATGCCTGGCCGAACTCGATCGGCGTATCGTGCTCGCGACCCAGGCGGGCTTGCCGCTGGTATCGCGACCCTACGATGAACTCGCCGGCCGGCTGGGCGTGCCGTCTGAACAGTTGCAACGGCGTCTGCGTGTGATGCTCGCCGATGGCCGCATCCGGCGCATCGCGGCCGTGCCGAATCATTATCGGCTCGGCTATGTGGCGAACGGCATGTCGGTCTGGGATATCGACGACCTGTGTATCGATGCGCTCGGCGAACGTGTCGGCGCGTTGGATTTCGTCAGCCATTGTTATCGTCGTCCGCGCCATCGGCCCGATTGGCCATATAACTTCTTCGCCATGGTGCATGGCCACGGTCGCGACGAGGTATATGCCAAGGTTGCGCGTATCGCGGAACTGCTGGGCGATGCCTGTCGCGGCCATGATGTGTTGTTCAGCACGCGTATCTTGAAAAAAACCGGTATGCGTCTGAGGCCGGATTGAGCAGCCATGGCCAAAGCCAAGTCTACAGGGCAGTATTCAGGGCGTTCCCGCGAACGGATTACGAGTAGCCGCCCCTAACAGGACGTTGAAAAAGTCCTTCCATGGACTTTTTCAACGACGGAACCGGAAAACACGATTTCCCGGTTCCGCCATTTTCAATGACTTGCAGTCATCGAAAATGGCGGCACATCCCTGTACCGCACACAGTCCGTTGAAAATGCCTTTTTTCAACGGACTGCTAACTTCACGGAGTCCGAGTCATGTTCAGAATCAGCCAGTTCATGCGGGAGTTGATCGACCCGACTCCGCCTGGCCCGCGTCGCAACCCGCCCGGCCCGGTGGTGATCTGGAACCTCGCGCGGCGCTGCAATCTGACCTGTAAGCACTGTTACTCGATCTCCGCCGATGTCGATTTTCCTGGCGAGCTGGATAGCGAACAGATCCATGCTGTGATGGATGACCTGAAGGCCTTCCATGTGCCGGTGCTGATTCTGTCCGGTGGCGAGCCGCTGCTGCGTCCGGACATCTTCGACATCTCCCGACGCAGCAAGGCGATGGGCTTCTATACCGCGTTGTCGACCAATGGCACGTTGATCACCGAGGCGAATATCGCGCGCGTCGCCGCGATCGGCTATGACTATCTCGGGATCAGCATCGACGGCCTGCGTGATACCCACGACAGGGTCAGGCGGCTGAATGGCGCATTCGACGCGTCGATGCGCGCCATCCGCCTGTGCCGCGATGCCGGCATCAAAGTCGGCCTGCGTTTTACCATCACCCAGGACAACGCCGCCGAACTGCCCGCGCTTCTCGATCTGATGGAACGCGAGGACATCGATAAGTTCTACCTGTCGCACCTGAACTATGCCGGGCGAGGCAACCGCAACCGCGCCACCGACCTGCATCATCGCATGACCCGCGACGCCATGGATCTGCTGTTCGACACTTGTTGGCGAGATGCCCAAGCCGGCCGCCATCGCGAGTTCGTCAGCGGCAACAACGATGCGGATGGCGTCTATCTGCTGCATTGGGTCCAGCGCCATTTTCCGGAACACGGGGAACACATTCGCGCCAAATTGGTGCAATGGGGAGGCAATGCCTCGGGCGTGAATGTCGCCAACATCGACAACCTCGGCAACGTGCATCCCGATACCATGTGGTGGAACTACAACCTCGGCAACGTACTCGAAAGGCCATTCTCTGAGATCTGGAGGGATACCAGCGATCCGTTGATGGCGGGGTTGAAGCGCTTCCCGCGCCAGATCGGTGGACGTTGCGCGCTGTGTGCCGAGAGTGACATCTGTGGCGGCAACACCCGCACGCGCGCGTTTCAGATGAGCGGCGACCCGTGGTGGGAAGATCCCGGTTGTTACCTCAGCGACGCAGAGCTGGGCATCGACAGCCAACGTCTCGCCGGCATGGCACCCGAGCCGTTGGCGCTGAAAACCCGGGTGGTGCGTTACGCGAGCTGACCCGCGACCTTTCTAACAGGCCGTTGAAAAATGGCATTTTTTAACGGCTTGTGCGCGGTACAGGGATGTACCGCCATTTTCGATGACGGCAAGTCATTGAAAATGAAGGAGCCGGGAAATCGCATTTTCCGGTTCCGTTGTTACAAAAGTCCATGGAAGGACTTTTTTAACATCCTGCTAGCCCGGATTTCTCACCGGGTCGCAGTAGTGAACGGGTGAGAAATCCGGGCTAGCAACCGTTTCCATCATCGATTCACTTGCATGATTGGGGGGGCAAACACCCGGGATCATGAAAGATTGCCTGTGGTTCAGTCGCGGGAGGCCGAGGCCAAGCCTACGGGATGTATCCACGGTGTTCCCGCGGACGAATCACAGGCAATCGACAGGTGACTTTCACGCTAACCCGAGGTTTCTTTCAATGCGCTGTCTGCTTTCCGCGTTGTTCATCTTGTCGTCGTTCGCGATATCCTCGTTCGCCGCCGAACCGTCGGCCGATGCGGTCGAACTCTACATGAAGCACTGCGCCGCCTGCCATGGTCCAGACCGGCTTGGGCTGACTGGCCCGGCGTTGCTACCGGAGAACCTGAAACGCCTCGGTAGGAAGCGTGCTCCCGGTGTCATCGCCAATGGCCGCGCGGCGACCCAGATGCAAGGCTTTCGCGACAAGCTCAATGCGCGACAGATCGCGAAGCTGGTGAACTTCATCTTCACCCCGCCGAAAGTCCAGCCAAAATGGGGAGAAGACAGGATTCGCGCGTCACACGTCGTTTATTTCCCCGAGCTGGCGCATGGCGATGCAACGAGCACGAAGCCAGTCTACACTGCCGATCCGCTGAATCTGTTTCTGGTCGTCGAGGCCGGCGACCACCATGTCACCGTACTCGATGGCGACAGCTTTGAGCCGATCCATCGCTTCAAGTCGCGTTTCGCATTACATGGTGGGCCGAAATATACCTCGGACGGCCGCTTCGTCTACTTTGCCTCGCGCGATGGCTGGATCAGCAAGTTCGACATGTACAAACTGAAGACCGTCGCCGAGATTCGCGCCGGCGTCAACACGCGCAACATCGCGGTCTCGGCCGATGATCGTTACGTGCTGGTTGGCAACTACCTGCCACATACCTTGGTACTGTTGCGCGCCGACGATCTGAGCTTGATCAAAGTGATCCCGGTACGAGACGACTTCGGTACCAGCTCCCGAGTCAGCGCGGTGTATGTCGCGCCGCCGCGGGAGAGCTTTATCATCGCGCTGAAGGACATCCCAGAGATCTGGGAATTGTTCTATTCAGACCATCCGCCGAGGGTGTTCAATGGCGCGGTACATGACTTCCACATGGCTGAGGGGTTGGCGGAGAAGGGCATGTTTCCGATCAAGCGCATCCGTACCGATGACATCCTCGATGATTTTTTCTTCGACCAAGGCTATGACAATATCATCGGTACCGCGCGCAATGATAAGAAGGGTCAGGTGTTCAACCTGATCGTTCGCCGCAAGATCGCCGACCTGGATCTCACCGGCATGCCGCATCTTGGTTCCGGTATCACCTGGAAGCGTAATGGTCATAGCGTGATGGCGACACCGAACATCAAGGCGCCCTACGTCACTGTGATCGACATGGATACGTGGAAGACCATCAAGAAGATCGAGACACTCGGCCCGGGCTTTTTCATGCGTAGCCACGAGAACACTCCCTATGCCTGGGTCGATGTATTCTTTGGGCCGAACAAGGACGTGATGCATGTGATCGACAAGCAGACATTGAAGATCGTCAAGACTCTTCGCCCGGCGCCGGGTAAGACCAGCGCGCATGTCGAGTTCACCCGCGATGGGCGATATGCGTTGGTGAGCATCTGGGACATGGATGGCGCGATCGTGGTCTATGATGCGAAGACGCTGAAGGAGGTCAAGCGCATCCCGATGAAGAAACCGGTCGGCAAGTACAACGTCTACAACAAGATTCATCGCTCCGAGGGCACCAGCCACTGAGATGGTCGGCTGATCCGTCCACCGGTCTGACCAGCCGCCGGGCGTCAGATCCCGTGAACCTGTGGGGCGACGAACCGCGTGCTGGCCGTGCATGGCTCAAACCGAGCGTCAAGCGATATTTTCCCCCTCCCAAGTTCACCTTCCCAAGCGTCACGGTATTGTCATGATGGGTGAGAAAAGCTCTATGGACTCCACATAAATGACGTTATCCGGTTCACATCTCGCGTAAAAATGTCGCTGCGTGCCGCGGGCGGCTGATATGGTGTGCGCCACGACTCAAGCGGGTGAAACCGCAAATGGGACTGCGGTTCGCGGACCAAGAAGACCGGGTGACCGAACCTGGCAATTTGCTCGAATCATAATCACTCCGCACGTAGGGAAATAGCGTTGTATAGCATAGCCACGGTTGGTCGAACATCCGCATCGGATTGACAGTGGTGAGCTGAGTTGTTATCTCGAATTTCGCACAGATTCTCGGCGGTCAATGCCGGCATGTGACGCGTGCCCGTTTTTAACGATGTTGGCTTAAAGAATTGATGATTGCTGTCGTAACAGGGTGAGCGCGTTGCAGCAATGGGATTGTGAGTCATAATTTCGTGCTGACGACTCAGCCGGTAGGAAAATTGCGCTAGCAATTGCCGGATTATGGTCACGGTCGGTCGAACATTAAATTTTAGCAGGCCGTTAAAAAATGATATTTTTCAACGACCTGTGTGCGGTAAAGGGAGGTGCTGCCATTTTCGATGACTGCAAGTCCTTGAAAATGAAGGAGCCGGGAGATCGTATCTTCCAGTTCCGTCGTTGAAAAAGTCCATGGAAGGACTTTTTCAACATCCTGTTAGTGTGTCCTTCCGTTTCTGGCAAGGCACAAAGAGGCCGTGACCATGACAAAGCTAAATGAAAGCTTCCATATCTTGTCGGCGATGCGGAGATGGTGTATTTCAGGAGCAGCCCAGAGGACTGAGACGCTTTTCCGCCCTGCGGCGTTATCATTTGCTTATGTCGCCTCTCCATGGGTTATGCCAAGGCCAAGTCTACCAGGGCGTTTCACAGCGGGCCCACGGGCGAATCACAGGCAACCGACCACGTACTTTCACGCTAACCTTGGATAAACATTGCCAATGAGCATAATAAGTGTACTCTCACCCTACTTTTACCTTTTTCTGGCTTTTCTTTCCTTGCATCCCATAGCCGTCATTGCGGACTGGGAGATAGGCATCGATAATCAGCCTCAACCTGGGAAGAATGGCGGTATTTCCATAAACTACAAGACCGCTGGCGTGGTTTCTTCCCAGTTTATTGGCTGGGAGAATAATTGGGCATGGGCCGGTACTCAATTCTTATACACTGACCAGGCTCTTGAACAAACCACGTTCACCGGTAGTGTTCCCAAGCTCGGCATCGAATTCACCGGAGAATTGAAGTCCGCGATACCTTCCGGCCAGGAATGGACCTTCGATTGGAATCGAAAAGAAAATCATGCCAATGCCATTGGCTATGGTATTCAATTCAAGGTGGACCTCCAGGCTCCAAGTCTTGTCGGGCATGCGCCCCGAATCGTATTGCTGCCTAACAATACGGGATGGCAACTCGAAGCCGATGGACAGCCCGCGGTCAAGGTTGTCTTCGATCCCCCGCTTCGGGATATTGGCAAGTCACAAGGACGCGTTCGCGCCCTCTTTTTCAGAAGCGTATCGGTTGGGCAAGACTCGACCAAGATGACGATCTCCCTGCCGGCTGGGTCGACGAGTTATACCCGGGTAGACCAGGCGTGGGGTGGGAAACCCGATGCAAGCTGGGTTCCCCTGGCTCTCGACCAAAGTGGCTCGCCGGTGGACTTGAGTTTTCTCAATGATGGGAACAAACCCATTGGTCGACATGGATTCCTCAGGCGTCAGGGTGACCGGTTGGTCTTCGAGGATGGCTCTGAAGCCAGATTCTGGGGGACGAATCTTCAGGCTTACGCGCTGTTTCGGACTGATGACGACAATATTCCGTTGCAAGCTGAGCGGATAGCGAAACTCGGTTTCAATCTGGTGAGAATCCACCACATGGATTCACTCTGGGTCAGGCCAAATATCTTCGGAAACCGGGCGGATAATACGCTACACCTCGTCGCATCTTCTTTCGACAAACTCGATCGATGGATATATCACCTGGAGCAGAATGGCATATATGTCTGGCTTGATCTCCATGTTGGCAGAATCCTGACCGACAAGGACGGCATCAGTAATTTTAACGAATTGTCGGGGCGCAAGGGAGATTTGCGTGGCTACAATTACTTCAATGACAGCATCGAGTCTGCGATGCAACAGTTCAATGAAGATTATCTAGGCCATCTCAACCCTTATACCGGCTTGGTCTATTCAGACGATCCCGGTATCGTCAGTGCATTGATTACCAATGAAAATGACCTGACGCGCCATTTTGGAAATCTGATGCTACCCAATAAGGGCGCGCCATTGCACCATGAGATATTCGCGGCGGAAGCCACGGCATTTGCTGAAGCCAATGGTTTTTTACCGAATCGTGTCACGCGTACCTGGCTGCCAGGAGAATCCAAGCTTTTCCTCGGTGATGTGGAGCATCGCTTCAATCAACACATGATCGATCATCTGGTGAATACCGTGGGTTTCCAGGGTGTACTGATGACAACAAGTCTTTGGGGGAATATGTCGTTGAACGGTATCGCATCCTTGACGGATGGAGATATGATCGACGTTCATCAGTATCTGGGCGATGGATTTTTGTGGAAGGATCCCCGTTACGCCGCCAATTTTGCCAGCCTGATCGCCGCCGCTCAGGTGGAAAACATGCCATTGGCAATTTCTGAATGGAATATGAGTCGCTACCCAGCCACTGATCGCTTCCTGGCGCCACTTTATATGGCGAGTATCGCGAGTCTGCAGGGCTGGGATATGCCGATACTGTACGGCTATTCTCAAGCTGCCTTGAATGGCTGGGTGACAACAGACAATTGGTCGTCGCATATGGATCCCGGACTCATGGGTGTTATGCCGGCGGCGGCTTTGCTCTACCGGCGGGGAGATGTGTCGTCCGCCGTGTCGACCTATCGTATCGCGCCGTCGGAACAGGAACTGTTCTATCAGGATTTCAGCGCCAAGACATCGAAGGCGATTCGCACGCTCGCGGAACAGAGCGCTCTGATACTACGTCCGGCCGAACCGGCTTCATTGCCCTGGTTGCATGCGGAGAACTTCTCCGGCGTGGCCCAGGATGTACTCGATCTTGATCAAGACTTTCTGGGCAATGTTTCTTCGGTAACGTCGGATACCGGTGAGATAACGCGAAACTGGCGAGACAAGACTTTCATTGTTGATTCCGATCGTTCCAAGGTCGCGGAGGGCTTCATTGCCGGACGTCATATCGATCTGAATGGCGTGTCTGTCGATATCCAGAAACCGCTTGCGGCCTTGGTCGCCGTGCAGAGCCTGACAAACGATGCTATCTCCAATGCCCGGAGCATCCTGGTTTCAGTAATGGCTCGCACCGTACCGGTGACTGGCAGCCACTTGGGGGAGTTTTCCAGCGAGGCGATTGAAGGGGATGTTCATATTGTCGCGCCCGCTGGGCTTACCGTGCATGCGGTGCTGGCGAATGGCGAGCGTGCCCCCGCGGTATATCAAGCGTCCAGCGGCAGCTATACGATCCCGCTTCAGGCGAATCCTGGCATGAGATGGTTTGTTCTCGATGATAGCGGAGATGCGGGCAACGGCGGTGGCGGCCCCCCCCCTTCATCGACGGGATCCGTGGATGTGGTTCTTCAGGATGGGCTGGACGGTTACAGCGGTACCGAGGATGCCTGGCTCGATATCTGGCTGAAGACGGTGAACCGTGGAAGCGACGGCACGTTGATGGATAAGGATGGCTGGTTCCGCACGCTGATCCGCTTTTCTATCTTCCAATCGGAAGGTGGGCCGATTCCCGACGGCGCGACCATCGAGAAGGCGGAACTGGGCTTGTACAAGTTCTCCTACTACGATCATGTCTTTACCGCCTGCCGAGTGCTCCAGCCCTGGCGGGAGAGCAGCGTCAGTTGGCGTTATCGTCAACAGGGCGTGCCATGGGCCGAGGGTGGCGCGGCTAAATCTGGTGTTGATGTTGCGGCTGATTGCGAGGGTAGCGCATCGGTCGATTTTGCTCCCGAGCAGTGGCTGTTACTCGATGTCACCAACAGTGTCCAGGCCATCGCAACGGGCGCGGCGAGCAATCACGGTTGGTTGCTTAGAGGCTTGTCCGGAAACGGTAATGCCAAGCGTTTCAATAGTAGTGAAGCAGCAGATAGCGCATTTCGCCCGCGTTTGACGGTGACCTATTCGAGCAAGTAAGCCGGGGGCATCCGCCAAGCACACCTCGGGATCATTATGCTTGTGGCCAATAGTTACGGCTGGTCGTCGGATTTTAGCGTTGCCGCGATTTCGTGCCTGGCGAGGCCGCGAGGAGGCCGTGGTGGCTCCTCGCGCCTTGCTGCGGACAAACGGGGATATGCGCAGAGTAGTCACCCGGCTTTTTTCACAAACTTCGTCAATATCACGATCCGTTGACCATTCACCCGGCCCTCGATGTGCTCCAGGTTATCCTCGACCAGGGTGATATTGCGTACCGCGGTGCCGCGTTTGGCGGTGAAGTTGGCGCCCTTGACATTCAGGTCCTTGGTCAAGGTAACCGTATCGCCGGCTTCGAGTAACGTGCCATTGCTGTCACGGTGCCGGCCATTGTCCTCCATGTTTTTGCTTTCCGTTTCCGCTTGCGCCCAGTTCAGGGTTTCGTCATCGAGGTAGAGCATGTCCAGGAGTTCTTGCGGCCAGCCTTCGGCGCGCAAATGTGTCAGCATGCGCCAGGCCATGACTTGAACGGCGGGTATCTGGCTCCACATGCTGTCGTTCAGGCAGCGCCAGTGGTTTGGTTCGGCTTTGCTTGGATCAGCGATCTGTTCGTGACAGGTTCCGCAAATCAGGACACATTGGTCCACGCTTTCATCTGAGTTGGGCGGGATAGGGTAGACGCGGAGGCCGTTGCTCGCGCCGCACAGTTCGCAATGAGAGTTGCTACGCGCATGTAATGTGCTTTCAGTGGTCATGACGTTCCTCTGAGGAGTATTCGATACGGCTATTATGCCGTATGTCGTTGCTTGTTCTGGCAGCATTTTTCGGTTCCGCCGTTGAAAAAGTCCATGGAAGGACTTTTTCAACATCCTGCTAACCCGGATTTCTCACCGGCGTTCGTCGCGAGGTGTTTCAAGGGTGCGGCATGGCTGGCGTTTGCGACCGAGGGACGCGCAGGCGTAGCCGACACTACGTCGAGCATCCCGACTGAGCGAACGCCAGTCAGGGCGTGCCATTGGGCCGCCGCAGTAGAAGGCCGATGAGAAATCCGGGCTAGAAGTCCTCGCGGATGCGCAAAAAGCTGGCGAAGCGAGGGACGCCCTTGCGTGTCAGGCCGCGATAACGGTAGGTGATAGTACTGCCGATCTGTGGTGGCTTGTGCCGTTCGGCATCGCTGAGGCCGGTGCCGATGCGGAAAATCTTGCCGTCCGGCGTTGCGACCAATAGCGCGCCGAGCAGGCGGCGATATTTTCCCTTGCCGAGGATGTGGCCGATGACGGTGGCCTCGGCGTCATATAGGGTCTTCAGTTTCAGTAGGTCGTCCGTGCGCCCGGTGTGATACAGGGATGCGCCGCGGTGTAGCATCAGACCCTCGCCTCCGGCGTCGGTGACGGCTCGCAGACGGCGCATCAGATTGTTCTCGTTCTTGACTCGAAACTGTTCGACCGCGCGTAGCCAGGGGATTCCGCGTTCGGCAATCAGTTGCCGCAGTTTGCCAAGTCGTTGGTCGAAGGGGCCGGGCGCGGCGGGCAGGTCGAAGACCATGAAGCGGATCCGGCGCCAAGCGGCGTCGCTGGCGTTATGGGCGCGCACGATGCCGACGGTCTCCTCGAAGCGCTGGCGGTCTATCCAGAGTTCGCCATCCAGTGGTGTATCGGGGAAATTCTGGGTGAACCAGTCGGGCGCCGGATAGGCATTGCCTCGCCGTGAGAGTAGCCGGCTACCATCCCACCAGGCACGCACGCCATCGAGTTTTTCGCTGACCCAGTAGGCGTGGAGGTCGATACCGCTATGGTAGTGTTTGGCGAGCATCGCCGGCGGCGCCGCGGCGCCTTGCTTGGCGAGCAACAAAATAAGGGTCAGGACGAGAATGCGCATGCGGGACAGTTTAGCAGGCCATTGAAAAATGGCATTTTTCAATGGCCTGTGTGCGGTACAGGGAGGTACCGCCATTTTCGATGACTGCAAGTCATTGAAAATGAAGGAGCCGGGAAATCGCATTTTCCGGTTCCGTCGTTGAAAAAGTCCATGGAAGGACTGCTTCAACAGCCTGTTAGCGTGAAAGCAGAGATGAGCTGTCATTTTCAACGTCTGATTGCCGGTGACGATATAATCACGGCTTCATCCATTACCGAAGCTATCGCCGATGCCCGCAGAATCCCGTGTTCTTTCGCCAAAGGTGTGTGTCGTCGAGGTCGAAGAGGCTTACGCCGGGCAGCGCATCGATAATTTTCTGCTGCGCGAACTGAAGGGCGCGCCGCGTAGCCTGATCTATCGCTTGTTGCGCAAGGGCGAGGTGCGTGTCAACAAGGGCCGAGCCAAGGCGCATTACAAGTTGGTGGCGGGAGACCGAGTGCGTATCCCACCGGTCAGGCTGGAACACCGTGGCGCGGCGCCGGCCAGCGATCGACTGAGGCGGGATATAGGCGCGGCGATCATTTTCGAGGATAAACGCCTGATCGTATTGAACAAGCCGGCTGGGATCGCGGTGCATGGCGGTTCTGGGATCGCCAACGGGGTGATCGAGGCGATGCGCGCGTTGCGTCCAGAGGAACATCAGTTGGAGTTGGTGCATCGGCTGGATCGCGATACCTCGGGCTGTCTGCTGATCGCGAAGAAGCGTTCGATACTGCGCGTCTTGCATGAGTTGCAGCGTGACGGCGGCATCGATAAGCGCTATCTGGCTCTGGTCGCCGGCCGGCCGGAGAAACGCCGTTTCGAGGTCAAGCTGGCGTTGCGCAAGAATACCCTGAAGAGTGGTGAACGCGTGGTGCGCGTGGATGCCAATGGCAAGCCGGCAAAGACCCGCTTTTCGGTACGCGAGACCTTCGCTGAATACACGCTGCTGGAGGCTCGTTTGCTGACTGGCCGTACCCATCAGATCCGCGTGCATCTGCAAAGTCTTGGCCTGCCGCTGTTGGGCGATCCGAAGTACGGCGATGATGAGTTGAACTCGCGTGTCGCGAGACAGGGCTTCAAGCGCATGTTCTTGCATGCCGAGCGCTTGCGTTTTCGTCTGCCGGGGGATGGCGATGATATGCGTATCGAAGCACGCTTGGATGCCGCTTGCGCGGGTCTGTTGGGGCGTCTGCGGAGTGCGAATCAGGCATGATGGCGTGAAAGTTGCCTGTGATTCATCCGCGGGCACGTCGTGAATACGCCCCGCGGGCTTTGCCTCGGCATAACTCACGGAGAAGTGGGAAATGCCTGGAGCATTTCCAGTGCCCTGCGTCGGACATCCTGTTAGCCCGGATTTCTCACCCGTTCACTACTGCGACCGCCCAATGCGTCGCGCTGACTGGCGTTTACTCTGTCGGGTGGCTCAACGTAGTGTCGACTACGCCTGCGCGGCCCTCGGTCGCGAACGCCAGCCATCCACCACCTTGAACGGTCTCGCTACGCGACCCGATGAGAAATCCGGGCTAGTTGAATGCTTGCACGCGCCCTGAAGCCCTGGTGGTTTTGTTCATGGTTTGTGGGGAGCGCTTCCTCGCGCCTTGCCAGGAACGAAATGGCGCGCCGCTATAATCCGACGTTCGACTGGCCGTGACTAAAGAGCGCCAATGTGACCAGGGCGCTGGCCTCGCCGAGTTCACACAGTGCGCCGGCCACGTCGCCGGTGATGCCACCAAGGCAACGATGCGCGGCGCGAATGACACCAAGATAGACGAGCATGGCGGCGACAGTGGTCCATGCGGAACCCAGCCAGGCAATGAGTAATGCGCTGGCGGCGATGACCACGATCGCGGCGTTCGGTGGCAGCTCTCGGGCCATGCTCTCGCCCAGTCCATGGCGCCGTACATAGGGCGTGAAGCGCAACGCGGCGACGAGTAGTGCGCGACCGGTCAGTGGTGGGATCAGTAGCAACGCCCCGGCGTTCGTGGCGATGCTGCTCAATGCGGCGAACTTGATCAATAGCACGCAGACGACGACACTCACCGCGACCGGCCCGCTGGCTGGATCTTCGAGGATACGCAGGCTGCGTTCGCGATCGCCGTGGCCCCCGATCCAGGCGTCGGCGCAGTCGGCCAGGCCGTCAAGATGTAATGCGCCGCTGATGAAAACCCAGACGGCGAGTAGCAACGCGGCGTTCAGCAACGGCGTGGTGGCCGGTAGCAGCAAGCTCAGCCCGGCCAATGTCAGGCCGATCAGTATGCCGATGAGTGGAAAGAACAGCACCGCGATACCCTGGGTGCGGGCGTCGGGCGCGCCACTCAGGGTGACCGGCGCGCGGGTCAGGAATTGCAGCGCGAGCAGCGCCGCCTGGATCATCGCGCGCGGCAGTGGAAAGCGAGACGTGGCACACCTTCCTGGATCAGGATACGGCTTAGGCAGGCGTGTGGCACATCGATGCGGAACAGATTCTCGGCCGGCATGCCGAGCACCTCGGCGATGATCACTCGGATCACGCCGCCGTGAGTGATTAGCAGGAAACGGCCTTCATCCTCTTCCATCAGGCGATTCCATACGCTGAGCACGCGCATGCGGAATACGCCGAGGGATTCCCCGTTTGGCGGGGCGTTGTTCAATGGATCGTCCCAGAAGGCCTGCACGCGTTCCGGGTCTGAATGCAGCAGTTCGGTCGGCGTATGGCCCTCCCAATCACCAAAATGCAGTTCCTTCAGGTCCTTCTCCATCTGCGCCGGGATATGCGATGTCTGTGACAGCTTGCGAGCGAAATCCGAACAGCGTTTCAAGGGCGAGCTGATGATGCGTCCCCATGGGCGACGCGCCGGCAGCGCTTTGTACATCTGGTTCCAGCCGTCGTCGGTCAGTGGGTCTTCACGCCAGCCACGAAAGCGTTGTCCACCATGCGCCTCGCCGTGGCGCAACAGGTCTATCGTCAATGTGTTCATATTTTGTCCGCGACTCCCGCATCTTCAAAGGTTGCCATATTGTTGTGCAAGGCGCAGGCCATGCGCAACAGACTGGCGGCACAGGCCGCGCCGCTGCCCTCGCCGAGGCGCATGTTCAGGTTCAGGATGGGTTGGGCGTCCAGTGCATGCAGCATCAATTCATGACCGGGTTCCGCCGATTGGTGGCCAAACAGCATCCAGTCACGCACCAGGGGGTTGATATGCGTGGCGCTCAGTGCTGCGGCGGTACAGATGAAACCGTCGATCAGGATTGGCAGGCGGCGTTGCGCGCAGCGGATAAAGGCGCCGGTCAAGGCGGCGATCTCGAAACCGCCATAGGCGCGCAGGATGTCCAGCGCGGTCATTTCGTGGCCGGCATGCCGCGCCAGCGCGATGTCGATCAATTCGGCTTTGTGCATCACGGCGTCGTCGTCGAGGCCACTGCCGGGGCCGACCAGGTAGCTGGTGGGTCGTTGCAGGAAGGCGCAGCCCAGCGCGGTGGCCGAGCTGGTGTTGCCTATGCCCATTTCGCCGCCGATGAAGACATCCGTGCCCGTTGTCGCGGCGCGTTCGGCGGCATCGAAACCCGCCTGAAGGGCAATCTTCAATTGTACCGGTGTCATCGCGTCTCGCCGTGAAAAATCGGCCGTGCCCTCGCCGGCGCGAGCGTCGATGACTTCACGCCGTCCACTGGCTTGCAGCGTGCCGACA
>JALSSX010000128.1 GCA_026984055.1 Sedimenticola sp.
CATGGCATTTTTTTCGTCGCAAAGAGAAAATGCGAGTTCCGCTTCGCTCACATTTTCCATCACTTATCGTGATCGAAAAGGGTGGGACATCCCTGTCCCACTCGGGCATCTCGATTTTTCGAGATGCTCTTTAGTGAGTTGTCGCGCCGCCGGCACCGGCTGGAACACGAATGTCCTCGACCAAGTGCTGGATATGCTCCGGTGGCGGCATGGTAATCCTGGATACCAGGATGGCGACGATGAAGTTCACCAGCGCGCCAACCGCGCCAAATGCATTCGGCGAGATGCCGAGGAACCAGTTCGGTTTCATGTCGCCAAGAAAAGCCGTTCCTGGAACGAACATGATGCCCTTGTGCTGGAATACATACAGCAGCGTGATGCCGATGCCGGCGACCATGCCGGCGATCGCGCCGGCGCGATTCATGCGCTTGTTGAAGATGCCCATCATCAACGCCGGGAAGATCGACGCGGCGGCCAGGCCGAAGGCGATGGCCACGGTCCCGGCGGCGAAATCCGGCGGATGCAGGCCAAGATACCCTGCCGCCAGGATGGCGCCGGTCATGGTGATGCGACTTGTCAGCAGTTCCGCCTTCTCCGAAATGTTCGGGTTGATCATGCCCTTCACCAGGTCATGCGAGATCGACGAGGCGATCGCCAGTAGCAGACCGGCGGCGGTGGACAACGCGGCGGCCAAGCCACCGGCGACGACCAGCGCGATCACCCAATCCGGCAGCTTCGCGATCTCTGGGTTGGCCAAGACCATGATGTCGCGGTCGACCTTGACCATCTCGTTACCTTTCCAGCCGAATGTTTCGGCCTTTGCCGCGAATGCCTTGTTCTTGTCGTCGTAGTACTGGATGCGGCCGTCGCCGTTTTTGTCTTGGTACTTCAGCAGACCGGTGGCCTCCCAGTTCTTGAACCATTGTGGACGGTCCGCGTAGGCCAGGTTGCCGTCGGGCGAGCCGACCTCGCCGACCTGGATGGTGTTCATCAGGTTCAGGCGGGCCATCGAGCCGACGGCCGGCGCGGTGGTGTACAAAATGGCAATGAAGACCAGCGCCCAGCCGGCCGATGAGCGTGCGTCCTTGACCTTGGGCACGGTGAAGAAGCGGATGATCACGTGCGGCAGGCCAGCGGTGCCTATCATCAAGGTCAGGGTATACACGAACATATTCAGTGTATTGCCCATCACCTGCGTGGTGTATTGCTTGAAGCCCAGATCGGTAACCACTTGATCCAGCTTGTCGAGCATCGGCACCGTCGAGCCGGTCATATTGTCCAACAGGCCGAGTTGTGGCACCGGATTGCCGGTCAGGTGCATCGAGATGAACACCGCCGGAACCGTATAGGCAAAGATCAATACCACGTACTGAGCAATCTGGGTATAGGTGATGCCCTTCATGCCGCCGAGTACCGAGTAGATGAAGACGATGCCCATGCCGATATACAGACCGGTGTCATAGCTGGTTTCGAGGAAGCGCGAGAAGGCCACGCCGATACCTTTCATCTGGCCGATGACATAGGTGATCGAGGCCAGAATCAGGCACACCACCGCGACGAATCGCGCCGATTTGGAGTAATAGCGGTCACCGATGAACTCCGGCACGGTGAACTTGCCGAATTTGCGCAGGTAGGGCGCCAGCAGCAGGGCCAGCAGCACATAGCCGCCGGTCCATCCCATCAGGAACACCGAAGCGCCGTAGCCATTGAAGGCGATCAGGCCGGCCATCGAGATGAATGACGCCGCCGACATCCAGTCGGCCGCGGTGGCCATGCCATTGGCGATTGGGTGAATCCCGCGTCCGGCGGCGTAGAATTCGCTGGTGCTGTGGGCCCGCGCCCAGAAGGCGATGCCGATATACAGCGCGAAGGTGATGCCAACGACGGTATAAGTCAGTATTTGCAGATCCATTCAGATGCTCCCCTCAATCCTCATGAACGCCGAACTTTTTGTCCAGGGCGTTCATGCGTATGACATAGATGAAGATCAGCACCAGGAAGGTGTAGATCGAGCCTTGCTGCGCGAACCAAAAACCCAGGCCGGCACCGCCGACCTTGATGGTGTTCAGTTGGTCGACCAACAAGATGCCGAATAGATAGGAACAGATGAACCATATCGTCAACAGGACAGCAACCAGGCGGAGATTGGCCCGCCAGTACTGTTGTGCTTGTGTATCCATGGTGATACTCCGCAGTGAATTATTGATGTGTTTGCGGTTCCACGGGCTGGCGGCAGCTTAAAGCCACCGCCAGCCAGGCGTCGGAACCATCGCGCGTGTCTTTTTGTCCCGGCCGTGTTGCTCGTCGTTGTGGGAGATACCCCGTGACCTACTCGCGCCGGATCGGCGCGCGAGATGGCACGCACGCAAAAATCCGAGGTTCGACTGGCCGTGGCTATAAAACAGTTCGTTAGGCATTTGCCGGCTCTTGCCGATGGATGCCTGGTAGACGACAGCTCTTGCCGTCAATCCATGAGCGCGCCATGCGTGGCGCTTTCCCCTCTCCGTGCGGATCGATTCACCCCCTCCGGTCCCCGACACGTCGTCCGATTGTCCGTGCGCGTGCCGTGTCGTGTCAAGGCGGGGCGCGCTTTCACGGCCGACTCAGTCTAGCCCGGATTTCTCACCCGTTCTCTACCGCGACCCGGTGAGAAATCCGGGCTACAGGATGTTGAGAAAGTCCTTCCATGGACTTTTGCAACGACGGAACCGGAAAATGCGATTTCCCGGTTCCTTCATTTTCGATGACTTGCTGTCATCGAAAATGGCGGTACCTCCCTGTACCGCACACAGGCTGTTGAAAAATGCCATTTTTCAACAGCCTGCTAGATCGGTGTGGAAACGGTTCTTTCCCGCCTGTTTCGCACAGTATAATGCTTGGTCGGCTCGTCGGATCAGATCGTCGAGTCCGCGGTCGCTCTCGCGCATCGTGGCGATGCCGATGCTCACCGAATAGGGCAGCTTGTCTGGCCGGTGCATCGCATTCATCTCGGCGATGTGGTCGAGAATGCGTTGCGCGATGCGCGCCGCTTCTGGCGCCGATGCGTTGCTCAGGGTCACCGCGAATTCCTCGCCGCCGATGCGCGCGAAGATGTCTGGCACGCGCAGGATGTCCTTCACGCAACGCACGAAATTGACGAGTATCTCGTCGCCATAGGGATGCCCATACAGGTCGTTGATCTTCTTGAAATCGTCGATATCGATGTACAGCAGGCTCAGCGGCGCCTCGTCTCGCCGGGCATCCAGCATGGCCTGTTCGGACAATTTGAAGAAATGCCGCCGGTTGAAGATCTGGCACAGCGGATCGACTGAGGAAAGATAGCGAAGCCTGAACTCCAGTTCTTTCTCGCGACTGATATCGACCACGACGGCGGTGGCGCCAAGCACGTTTTCCGCCTTGTCGGTGGCCGCGCAGACGTACACGTTGCCCCAGAAATAACCGCCGTTCTTCTTGCGGAACTTGCGTGTCAGGCGGTAGCTGCGACGTTTGTGCTGGAAGATCTCGTCCAGCAGCGACCGGGACTCGCGTTCTTGACGGCGGTCGGACAAGATATCGCCGATGTTCAGTGTGGTGATATCGTGTGCTTCATAGTGATAGAGGCTGAGCCATTTGTCGCTGACCGCGACCAGCTCGCCCCGTTGGTTCAGTTGTACGATGCCTAAATGTTCATTTTTCCATATGCTGTCTAAAGACCAAGCGGGTTCCATGATCGGTGCCTCGGATAAATATAATAAGGTTGATGATGGTGATCCTCGCTCCGGGTAAACAACCGATTGAAACGGCTTGAATGTTAATTTTATTTGCATTTCAGAATGCAGAATTCGAACCCATGTTGTCAATGAACCGGCTGAATTTGGACCGAATCTGCGAAGGAATAGCGTTTTTAGTCGGATGTTTCGCTATCGTAACTGCTCAGCTCACCACTGAAATGCGCCATCTCTGCGTTGGAAAATGGTCATTTACACCTGGAAACTCACATTTCCCGCCTTGATCTGACGCATTTCAGCGGCAATCTGAGCAGTTACAGCATGATTTTTCTACTTGCTGAGTAGTTGCTCGCTATCGTTCTGGTCGAGATGGGGCTGGAGTTCCCCTGGAATCTTTCTTGGGCGGGAGATGATGAAATACTTGTGTCGGGAGGTTTCGCCCCGTCGCAGCGTCACGGAGGATTTCGGTACGCCGAATGCCTTGGCGAGCAGTTTTTGTAGATGGCTGTTGGCCTTGCCGTCCACCGGCGGGGCGGTGATGCGCAGTCTGACCTCGTCGCCGTGGCGCTCGCCAAAGGCATCTCTGCTAGCTTTGGGTTGAACGTAGAGCCGTAGATGCAGCTCATCGTCATGCCATTCCAAGGGGTTCATGGTCCTAGCCAGAATTTCTCACCGGGTGGCGTAGCGAGGCCGCTCAAGGTGGTGTGATGGCTGGCATTTGCGACCGAGGGCCGCGCAGGCGTAGTCGACACCACGTTGAGTAGCCCGACCGAGTGAACGCCAGTCAGCGCGCCGCATTGGGCGGTCTCAGTAGTGAACTGATGAGAAATCCGGGCTAGGAGTTTGTTGAAAAATGCCATTTCTGAACACCCCGCTAGAACGGGCTGCCCGTCAGCATGCGCAACGGCGGCATCAGCAGCATGCGTAGCAGCATCAGACCGATGATGACGACCATCGGCGACAGATCCAGCCCGCCGATTGGCGGGATCAGGCGTCTGGCGGGCGCCATCAGGGGTTCGACCAATTGGTCGATCAAGCTGGCCGCTGGATTGTAGTTGCCGGGCGCGACCCAGCTCAGAATCACCTGGATGATGATCGCCCAGGTGAAGATGCTGATGGTCAGGTCGACCAGTTCGGGGATCGCCCACAGCAGCGCACCTAGCGGTTTGAAGCCACCCATTGAGATCAATAGCACGAGAAATACCTCGACTGCCTTTACCAACCAGGCGAGCACCAGCGAGGCCATATCCAGCTTGCCGCTGGCCGGAACGATGCGGCGCAAGGGGTTCAGCAGTGGCGAGGTGATTTTGACGATGAACTGGGATACCGGATTATAGAAGTCCGCGTGTATCACCTGAAGTAGAAAACGCAGCAGCACCGCTGCCGCGTACAGACCGAAGATCGTCTGTACCAGAAAAACCAAGGGGTTGGCCAGATAGCTGCTGCCCATATCGAAATCCTTTGTGTTGGCTGAGGGTTGAACAGGTGGGGCCGAGGCCTATTTTTTCAAATTTTCCGGGTTGCCGAGTTGCGCGGACAGTTCGACGGAGCGATCGTGGGCGGCGCGTAGCGCGTCGTGGACAATTTTTCGCAGTCCGGCTGCCTCGAACCCGTGTATCGCCTGTTCCGTCGTGCCGCCCGGCGAAGTCACGCGCCGGCGCAATGTGGCTGGGGATTCATCGCTTTCGATCGCCATGCTCGCCGCGCCGAGCGCGGTTTGCAAGGTCAGCTTGCTTGCCGCTTGTCGATTCAGGCCGAGCGCCTCGCCGGCTTCGATCATCGCCTCCATGAAGAAGAAATAATAGGCCGGACCGCTACCGGATACCGCCGTCACGGCGTCGAGCAACGCCTCGTTTTCGACCCACAGGGTCTCGCCAACCGCGCGCAGGATGCTTTCCGCTCGGCGACGTTGATCGGCGCTGACGCCAGGGTTGGCATACAAACCGGTTATGCCGGCCTTGACCATCGCCGGGGTGTTCGGCATGCAGCGTACCAGGGCGGTTTGCCCGCCCAGCCAGCCGTCGATGCTGTCGGCGCGGATGCCGGCGGCGATCGATATCACCAGTGGCCTGTGATAGCGCACGTCCTCGGCGATTTCCGTGCAGACGCCAGCCAGCACCTGGGGCTTGATCGCGAGGACCAGCACATCCGCTTGCGTGGCTGCCGCGTGATTGTCGTTCGATACGCGCACACCGAGTGTGTCATGCAACGCGGTGGCCGCCTCGGCGTTTGGCTCCGAAACCAGAATCGCATCGGCCGGGTGGCCATTGTCGATCAAGCCGCCGATCAGACTGCGCGCCATGTTGCCGCCGCCGATGAATGCCAGGGTATCGTTCATGGGTGTCGCTCTTTACGGGATGGGTGGATTGCGCGGCCCGAATATCGCCGTGCCGACACGCACGATGGTGGCGCCCTCCGCGATCGCCGCCTCCAGATCGCCGGACATGCCCATCGACAGGGTATCCAGGGAAGGACAATCCGCGCGATGGACTTCGAGCAAGCTGCGTAGCAGGTGGAACGGCTGGCGTTGCTCCTCGAAGTGGAGACTCGGCGCGGGGAGGGTCATCAGACCGCGAATGTTCAGTCGTTTCAGACCTCCGATCGCCCGAAGCAGTGGACCGAGCGCGTCCGGTTCAATGCCACCCTTGCTGGCCTCGCCGCTGGTGTTCACCTGGATGCAGACGTTCAGCGGCTGGAGTTCGTCGGGACGTTGCCGGTCCAGCCGCTGGGCGTGTTTCTCCGACGCAAGTGTATGTACCCAATCGAAATGACTGGCGATGGCCCGCGTCTTGTTGCCCTGGATGCCGCCGATGAAATGCCAGCTCAGCGGCAGTTCCGCCAGCGTCTGGATCTTGCCAAGGGCTTCCTGAAGGTAGTTCTCGCCGAACCGCATTTGGCCCGCCGCGTGGGCGGCGCGGATGTCTTCCGCCGGCTTGGTTTTGCTTACCGCGAGTAGCTGGACATCGGCTGGTTGGCGCCCGTGACGCGCGGCGTGTTCTGCAATCTGGCTACGTACATGGAGAAGGTTGTCGGCTATCACGTCCATCGCGGCATTGTAGCGGGTTCGGCTGGATGCACAAGCTCTGCCTCGGAGATTCCGCAGCCGAGCCACAGGCAATTTTTATGACAGCGGGGTGTTTCAACCCTCTAACAGGCCGTTAAAAAAGTCCATGGAAGGACTTTTTTAACGGCTTGCTAATCATTGAGCGTTAGCTGAATGTCATTTTATCCCTATTGCTCCCAGTCTAGCGTGTGTTGTCGCCACAGGCTTTCCACCAGCGCCAATTGTCCAGGACTGTCGTTCAACGCTGGGATGTAAGCGTAGCGCTTGCCGCCGGCTTCGAGGAAGTAGTCGCGGTTCTCGACGGCAATCTCTTCGCGCGTTTCCAGGCAATCGATAGAGAAGCCGGGGCACACGACCTGGACGTATTCGATACCTTTCTTTCCCCAGGCCTTTAGGATTTCGCTGGTATAGGGTTTCAGCCATTCGCGTGGACCGAAGCGTGACTGAAAGCCGAGTTGCCATGCGTTGTCGTTCAGCCCAAGCTTGCCGGCCAACAGGTGGGCGGTCATGCGGCATTGTTCCGGGTAGGGATCGCCGGCTTTGGCATAGTCCCTCGGGATGCCGTGGAAGGACATCAGTAGGCGTTCGGGCTTGCCATGTCGCTGTTGCCAGTTCTGGATACTGTCGGCCAGCGCGGTGATGTAGGCGGGATGCTCGTGGTATTGGTTGATGAAGCGCAGTTCCGGTATCCAGCGCCATTTCGCCAGTACCCTGGCGATGGCGTCGAAGGTCGAGGCTGTGGTGGTGGCGGAGTATTGTGGGTACATCGGTAGTACCAGGATGCGTTGCGCATTCAGGCCGCGCAGTCTGTCCAGCGCGGTTTCGATCGATGGGTTGCCGTAGCGCATGCCGAGCGCGACCGGGATGTCGTCGGGCAACGCCGCGAGCAGGCGTTCGGAGAGGTAGAGCAGCGGCGAGCCGTTTTCGTCCCAGACACTCTGGTAGGCCTTGGCGGATTTTTTCGGTCGGGTGCGCAGGATGACGCCATGCAATACGAGCTGCCAAGCCAGTGCCGGTATCTCGACGATGCGCGGATCGGAGAGGAATTCGGCGAGGTAGCGGCGCACGTCGGGTACCGAGGGTGAATCCGGCGTGCCGAGGTTTAGCAACAGCAGGCCGGTGGTGGCGGGCGGGTCGAAACGAAAGGCGTTGCTGGTCAAGTGATGTCCCCGTGGTTTTCGGCCAGGGTCGATGCGACCGGGCGCGGTTCGGGATAGAATGCCGCAATTCCCCGTTGTATGGAACCCGTTGACCACTATGTCCCAGGCCCGACTGAATACCGAGATCGAGAATCCGCCGAGCATGGCGATGACGCGGCGCCTGCGCGAGGTGGTGATTCTGCTGATCGGCGCGCTGGCGCTGTTCGTGTTGATTTCGTTGCTGACCTTCGATCGCAACGATCCGGGCTGGTCGCTGGCGAGTGGCACGCAACTGACGCGTAACGCTGGCGGTCCGGTTGGCGCCTGGCTGGCGGATGTGTTGTTCTTTCTGTTCGGCCTGCTGGCGTTTCTGTTTCCGGTGATGATTGCCTGGAGTGGCTGGTTGATCTTCAAGCAGCGCAACGACGACGACAGCGTGAATATCCATCTGGTGGCGTTGCGCTGGGCCGGCTTTGTGCTGACCATTGCCGCCGGTTGTGCGTTGGCGGCTGCGTCCAGTGGGGATTTCGGCCTGGGTCTGCCCGAGGGCGCTGGTGGTATCACTGGCAAGTTCATCCATGGTGAGTTGCTCGGCGCGGTGAGTTGGGCGGGTTCGGCGTTGTTCTTGATTGCAGTATTTCTTGGTGGCGTGACACTGTTCACCGGCATCTCCTGGCTGACGGTGATGGAGGTCGTCGGCGGGGTTATTCTGAGCGCTTATCGTTTTGTCGCGGGGCGTTTTGTGCGGCGTGAGGAGCGGGTCGAGGTGGAAGCGCCGAGGCGGCCGCAAACAAGCGTGGCGAAGGAAAGGAAAGAGAAAAAAGGGAAGGTCGGCAAACCGCCTCGCAAGCCGGTGAAGATCGAGCCGACGCTGAAAAGCGTCGAACCGAGCGAACGGGTCGATCGTGAACGCCAGGTGCCGTTATTCGATGTCGAGGTCAGTGGCGATCTGCCGCCACTGACCTTGCTGGATCAGGCCATGCCCAGCGGCAAGGGCTATTCGGATGAGGAGCTGGAGGCGTTGTCGCGCCTGGTCGAGCTGAAGTTGCAGGATTTCCGCATCCAGGCCGAGGTTACTGCCGTGCATCCCGGGCCGGTGGTAACGCTGTTTGAACTCCAGCTTTCGCCCGGCACCAAGGCATCCAAGGTGACGAACATCGCCCGTGATCTGGCGCGCGCGCTGTCGACCATCAGTGTGCGCGTAGTCGAGGTGATCCCGGGTAAGTCGGTGATCGGGTTGGAGATTCCGAATACGCATCGCGAGATGGTCTATCTCAGCGAAACCCTGCAGTCGCGGGAGTACGAAGAGGCGCGATCGCCACTGACCATCGGTCTCGGAAAGGATATTTCGGGTACGCCGGTGGTTGCCGATCTGGGCAAGATGCCGCATGGACTGATCGCCGGCACCACTGGTTCGGGTAAATCGGTGGCGATCAACGCGATGGTTCTGAGCCTGCTGTTCAAGGCCACGCCGGATCAAGTGCGTTTGATCATGATCGATCCGAAGATGCTGGAATTGTCGGTCTACGAGGGCATTCCGCATCTGCTGACGCCGGTGGTCACTGATATGAAGGAGGCGGCGAATGCATTGCGCTGGTGCGTCGGCGAGATGGAGCGGCGTTACAAGCTGATGGCGGCGCTCGGGGTACGCAATATCGCCGGTTACAACCGTAAGGTGCTGGATGCCGAGAGGTCTGGCGAACCACTGAAGGATCCATTGTTCACGCAGGATCCGACTGCCACCGAGCTGTTGGAGACGCCGCTTCTGACGACGCTGCCATACATCGTAGTGATCATCGACGAGCTGGCTGACATGATGATGGTGGTTGGCAAGAAGGTCGAGGAACTGATCGCGCGATTGGCGCAGAAGGCGCGCGCCGCTGGCATTCATCTGCTGCTGGCGACGCAGCGGCCGTCGGTCGATGTGATCACCGGCCTGATCAAGGCGAACATCCCGACGCGGCTGGCGTTTCAGGTATCGTCGCGCATCGATTCGCGCACGATTCTCGATCAGATGGGCGCGGAGCAATTGCTCGGCCACGGTGATAGCCTGTATCTGCCGCCCGGCGGCAGCATTCCACAGCGCGTGCATGGCGCCTTCGTCGACGACCACGAAGTGCATGCCGTGGTCGAGTATCTGAAGCAGACCGGCAAGCCGGAGTACATCCACGACATCGTGCAGGAACCCACCGAGGCGATACCGGGGCTAAACGACGGCGTCGGCGCTGGTGACGTGGAGAACAGCGACCCCTTGTTCGACGAGGCGGTGCGCATCGTCACCGAGAGTCGTCGCGCTTCCATCTCCAGCGTGCAGCGACGCTTGAAGGTCGGCTACAACCGCGCCGCGCGGCTGATCGAGGAGATGGAGCGGGTCGGCATCGTCAGCCCGCCGGAACACAATGGCAACCGCGAGGTGTTGGCGCCGCCTCCTCCGGAGCTTTGAGATGGGAAAACAGGCTTCCCGCGTCGAGTTGAAGGTTGGTGGACGCAAGGTCTGGCAAACCGTGCTGGCCAACGCCGCGACGATCAACGAGCAGTTGGCGAGGCGCTTCGATGCGCTGCGCGACGACCCGGCGGTGCGCAGGTCGCATTTGTTCCACGGGCGTTACGAGAATCTGTATATCGATCGCGACAGGATACCGCAGCTATTGCCGGTGCATGAGGCGGTGTCGCGTCATGCGCGGGACATCTCAGCGAGGGCGGCACTCAAGCTGGGTTTCTGGTTCAACGACATGGGCAGTGGCCACGTCACCACCTTGCACACGCATGACGACGATGACGAACTGCTGTCGGCGGTGTATTACATCCGCGTGCCGGCGGATTCGGGTCGTTTGATCCTGCATGCGGGGGGCGAAACTCTGGCGATCACGCCGGAAGCCGGTATTCTACTGCTGTTTCCCCCTGATCTGGCGCACGAGGTCGAGGAGAACCGCAGTGGCGAGAGGCGGCTGTCGGTTGCCTTCAACGTGGGGCCGGTCGATGACGACAAGCGAGATGAGTGACATGAACTACGCGACGATAGAAAGTTTCATCGGCAACACGCCGCTGGTGCGTCTGCAAGGTATCGCGCCGGACAATGGCAATACCGTGCTGGTCAAGCTGGAGGGCAACAACCCTGCCGGTTCGGTGAAGGACAGACCGGCGCTGTCGATGATCCGGCATGCCGAGTCGCGTGGCGACATCCATCCCGGGGATACGCTGATCGAGGCAACCAGCGGCAACACCGGTATTGCTCTGGCGATGGCTGCCGCGATCCGGGGTTATCACATGGTATTGATCATGCCGGACAGCATGAGCGTCGAACGCGTCGCGGTGATGAAGGCCTATGGCGCCGAGATCATCTTGGTGTCCAAGGAAGCAAGCATGGAAGGCGCGCGCGATCTGGCCGAGCAGATGGCCAGCGAAGGCAAGGGTCGGGTGCTGGACCAATTCAGCAACCCGGACAACCCACTGGCGCACTACGAAAGCACCGGCCCGGAGATCTGGCGGGACACCCAGGGCGGTATCACGCATTTCGTCAGCGCAATGGGCACCACCGGCACCATCATGGGCGTGTCGCGTTATCTGAAGGAACAGAACGACGCAGTCCAGGTGATTGGCGTACAGCCGGCCGAGGGCGCGAAAATCCCCGGTATCCGGCGCTGGCCGGCGGCGTATCTGCCGGGCATCTTCGACCCCAGCCGGGTGGATCGCGAGATGGATGTCACGCAGCGGGAAGCCGAGGATACCACCCGCGAGCTGGCTTCTCGCGAAGGCATTTTCTGCGGTATTTCGTCTGGCGGCGCGGTGGCCGCCGCGTTGTGCCTGGCCAGCGAGGTCGAGAATGCCACCATCGTCGCGATCGTCTGTGATCGCGGCGACCGTTATCTCTCCACCGGTGTCTTCCCGGCCGAGTAGGCCGATGTGTCGTGCCGGCGCCCGCCGCTGGCTGGCTGTCTGCTGTCTGCTGTTTTCGCTGCCGGCTCTCGCCGCGCAACAGTTGACCTTCTCGCTCGAACGGCTGGGCGGCGAGGGCTTTGTGTTGCGCGGCGTCTCGCTTGCGGTGGATCTGTTCAATGGTGCGCTGCAAGGTCGCGCCGCCCGGCTGGATTTGCCGGCTTCGGCTCTCCGCTGGAGGGATATCAGCCTGGATTGTCCGCAAGGTGAGTTGACGCCGACGCGCATCGGCTGTCGTGGCGGTAGTCTGCGTCTTGATAGCAGGCGGTTGGGCAGGGTCAGCGGCGAGGTCGGTTTTGATTACCATCTGGATACTGGGCGGTGGCGCCTGCACCTGCGAAAGCTGAAGCTGTTTGGCGGTCGTGTCGATCTGCGTGTCACTGGCGGAGGCGGCCGAGCGTTGCAACTGCGCCTCGGCGCGCGCCGGCTTGCGTTGGAACGCCTGGCCAGGCTATTCCCGGATAGATCGCCACAGGTCAACGGTGGCCATGTGAACCTGACCCTGGACTACCGCCAGCAAGCTGGCCGGCGGTGGATCGACGGCGTCCTCACCTGGGGCGATCTGGGTTTCGCGCAAGGCGAGGATATCCTTGCGGATGGTCTCACTGGGGTATTGCGAGTGAAGCTGAACGGGACGAACAAACGTTTGCGCGGTAATCTGACGGTCAGCCTGAAAGGCGGTGAAATGCTGACGCCCTGGGCTTATCTTGGGGCTGACAAGCAACCGCTGGCGCTGAGCGCCAAGCTGGATCTGAAACCCGCGCGCCAATATCTGGCGGTGACGGATGGGCGGCTGCGGCAGGGTGATATCGAGGTCGATCTGACGGCGGAGATAGATGCGCGTGCCGCCCGGCCATTGAAGCGGCTTGTCGCGCAGACCGCCCGGCTGCCGTTGAAGACGCTATTCGACGACTGGCTGCAACCTGCCTTGCCGGATATCCATTTGAAGCCGGCCGGCCACCTCAGCCTGAATGCGGAACTGGATGAGACGGGGTTGAGGCAGATCAACTTGCGCCTGACCGACGGCGCATTGCGCGATGCCGATGGAAAGGCCGAGCATTACCGCATCGAGGGTCTGCGCGCGGTATTGTCCTGGCTGCGCGCGCGGGGCGGCGAGCTGCGTCTGCGCTGGCGCAAGGCCAGACTCTATCGCCGCGTGCCGATCGGCGCGGCCAATATCGGCCTGCATATCTCGAAAACGGCGATGCGCGCGTCAGACAGCATTCGCATCCCGGTATCCGACGGCGAGCTGGTACTGGATGATCTGTCGATTACCGGTCTCGACAAGCCGATACCCGATGTCGCGTTCAATGCGGTGCTGACGCCGATCAGCCTCGCGCGCATCAGTAAGGCTTTCGATTGGGTGCCGCTGAAGGGGGAACTGTCGGCGGTGATCCCTGGCGTGCGCTATGCCGACCAGCGGCTGAACATCGCCGGCGCCTGGCTGATCCGGGCCTTCGACGGCAGCATGTTGATCCGTCACCTGAGTCTTGCCAAGCCATTCGGCGCACTGCCCGTCTTGCAGGCGGACATCCAATTGAAGAACCTGAACCTGAAGGCGCTGACCGATACCTTCTCCTTCGGCAAGATCACTGGTACGCTGGACGGCTATGTGCGCGGCCTGCGGTTGGAAGGCTGGAAGCCGGTAGCCTTCGACGCGCGCTTCTACACGCCGGACGGTGATCCATTGCCGCATCGCATCAGCCAGCGCGCGGTGGACAATATCTCGAATCTTGGCGGAGCCGGAGTGTCTGGCGCGTTGTCGCGTTCCTTTCTGCGTTTCGTCGAGGATTTCGGCTACGCCAAACTTGGCATCGGCTGCCGCCTGCGCGACGGTGTTTGCGACATGGTGGGCGTCGAGGACAGCCCGCAAGGCTATTATCTGCTGAAGGGCAGTGGTATACCGCGCATCGATATCAAGGGTTTCAACCGTCAGGCCGACTGGGAACTGCTGGTCGCGAAACTGATCGAAATCAGCAAGGGTCGGGGGATGCCGAAGATCCAATAACCATCACCGATGTTTTCCTGGAGAACATACCATGAAAAAACTGCTGTTGATGCCCGCCGTCGTGTGGCTGCTGGCCGCTTGTGTCACCATCAATATCTATTTTCCGGCGGCGCAGGCCGAGAAGGCTGCGGATCGCATCGTCGGCGAGATACTCGGCAAGGAAAAACCAGTCGAAAAAAAGGCGCCGCCGAAGGGTGATAAAGGGGCTTGGCTGATGCCGCCATCGAGTGATGGCTGGATTGCCACGACAATACTGGATTTCTTCATCCCTGTTGCGCGCGCCGCGCCGAACTTTTCCGTTGACAGCCCAGAGATCCGCCAACTAAAGGCGCGCATGAAGCAGCGTAACGCCCAATTGCGCCCCTATTATCGTAATGGCGCGATTGGTTTCACCGCCGACGGTTTGGTGGCGATCCATGCTGCCAAGGCAGTGTCATTGCGCGAGCGCAACAAGCTGCAATCCCTGATCCGCGCCGAAAACGCGGACCGCAATGCGCTGTATCGCGCCATCGCAAAGGCCAATCATCATCCAGAATGGGAGACCGATGTGCGTGCGGTTTTCGCGCGAAAATGGGTCGAGAAGGCGGCCACCGGCTGGTGGTATCAGACGCCTGGCGGGCAGTGGCGGCGCAAGTAATGCCGTTCAGAAATCCCTGTTCTTGCCGAAGTACTCAGTCACCGGAGTGGTTTTTATCATGTCGAATACCGGACTTTAGCAGGCTGTTGAAAAAGTCCTTCCATGGCCTTTTTCAACGACGGAAGCGGAAAATGCGATTTCCCGGTTCCCTTATTTTCAATGGCTTGCAGTTATCGAAAATGGCGGTACATTCTTAAGTACCACACACAAGCCATTGAAAAATGCTATTTTTCAATGGCCTGCTAGTGTGTGCGATCATGCCGGCGCTTGGCTGGCCGCGGCTATGCCGGGTCAAGCGGGCCTCCGCTAGGCTGTACTGCTGGCACGACTCTTGCTTGAGAGTGCGGAGAGCACCGGTGGGTCGGTGTGGCGACGAAATTTTGACGAATATTGGGAGAACAGCCCATGGCAAGTGCGGTTGCCGAGGACATACTCAACGAACCGGTGATGCAACTGGTGACCTTCCGTCTGGACGACGAAACCTATGGTATCAATGTGATGCACGTCCAAGAGGTGTTGCGTGTCTCCGAGATCGCGCCGGTACCTGGCAGTGACTCCTGGGTGCTCGGTATCATCAACCTGCGTGGTAACGTGGTGACAGTGATAGACACCCGGCTCCGCTTCGGGTTGCCGACGACCGAAATGTCGGACAGTAGTCGCATCGTCATCATCGACGCGAACGCACAGGCGATGGGGATACTGGTCGACAGCGTTGCGGAGGTCGTCGAATTGCCGGAGTCCGAGGTCGAGATCGCCCCGGTGGTGAACAACGATGACGCCTCGCGCTATATCCTCGGCGTCGCATCGCGCCAGGAGGATCTGCTGATCGTCGTCGACGTGAACAAGATGCTCGACGACAGCGCTGGCGGCGGCGATGCAT
>JALSSX010000129.1 GCA_026984055.1 Sedimenticola sp.
CAAATTGGCGTTTTTCTATGATGAACCCTATGCCGACAGCTCGGCGATTCCGACCTACCGGGTCTGTCAGTTGGCCAAGCAGAAGGTTACTGTGGTGCTCTCCGGCGATGGTGGAGACGAGAACCTCGCGGGTTATCGGCGTTACCGCTGGCATATGTACGAAGCCAGGATGCGCGGCATGATTCCCGCCATGTTGCGTCAGCCCTTGTTCGGCGGACTCGGCCGTCTCTACCCGAAAGCGGACTGGGCGCCCAAAGTGCTGCGCGCCAAGACGACCTTTCAGGCGCTTGCGCGCGACAATGTGGCCGGATATTTCCATAGCGTCTCGCTGCTTTCCGACGAAATGCGAGCCTCCCTGTTCAGCAAGCGTTTCCAGTCGGAATTGCAGGGCTATCAGGCTGTCGAGGTCATGCGTCGGCATGCCAGAAACGCGCCGGATCATCCCTTATCGCAGGTGCAGTACCTGGATATGAAAACCTATCTGGTCGGTGACATCCTGACCAAGGTGGATCGCGCCAGCATGGCGCATGCGCTGGAGGTGCGGGTACCCCTGCTGGACCATGAATTGGTGGCGTGGATGTCCGGCCTGAGTCCGGAACTGAAGTTGCGCGGCAGGGAAGGGAAATACATCTTCAAGAAGGCGCTGGAACCCTATTTGCCGAACGATGTGTTGTATCGCCACAAGATGGGGTTCGCGGTACCGCTGGCGTCTTGGTTCCGTGGGCCGTTGAAGGCCAAGCTCAGGGAATCGGTTCTCGGTGACACCCTGGCGGATACCGGTCTGTTCGATCGCAAGTATCTCCAACATCTGGTGGATGCCCATCAGTCAGGCGTGCGTGACTATAGCGCGCCATTGTGGAGTCTGCTGATGTTCGAATCCTTCCAGCGGCAGATTGCCAATGCCTGATTATGGATTTTCCTGGTTGTGACTACGATGAAGGTTCTACACATACTCGATCATTCGATTCCGCTGCATAGCGGCTATACCTTTCGCACGCGTTCGATTCTTGAGCAGCAGCGCGCGCTCGGCATCGACACTGTGCAACTGACCAGCAGCAAGCACTATGCCGAAGGCCCGCCTGTCGAAGACGTGGACGGCCTGCGTTTCTATCGTACCCAGCAGGTCAATCCGTTACTCTCGCGCCTGCCTGTGATGAATCAATGGGAGGTGATTCGTTCGTTGCGCAAGCGTCTGGACGAGGTGGTCGCGATTGAAAAGCCGGATATACTCCATGCGCACTCTCCCAGTCTCAATGGTTCGGCGGCGTTGGCGGTTGGCGCGAAGCGGTCGATACCGGTGGTCTATGAATGCCGGGCATTCTGGGAGGATGCCGCCGTCGATCACGGTACCATCCGGGAAGGCGATCTGCGCTATCGAGTGACCCGCGCGCTGGAGACTCGGGTATTCCGCCGCGCCGATGCGGTCACGGTGATCTGCGAGGGTCTGCGCAAGGATCTCGTCGAGCGTGGTATTCCAGCGGGCAAGATCACTGTCATTCCAAACGCGGTGAATGCGGAAAAATTCTCCGCCAAAAACCCGCGCGATGAGGCATTGGCTGAATCCCTGGGTCTGAAAGGCAAGCGGGTAATCGGCTTCATCGGTTCGTTCTATGCCTATGAAGGGCTGAATCTTCTGGTTGATGCCTTGCCCGGGATTCTGAGTCAGACGCCAGATTGCCGTTTGCTGCTTGTCGGCGGTGGCCCCCAGGAAGCGCGGTTGAAGGCGCAATGCCAGCGACTCGGACTGACGGACAAGGTCATCTTCACCGGCCGCGTGCCGCACGATGAGGTAAAGCGTTACTACGGCCTGGTCGATCTGTTCGTTTATCCGCGTATCTCGATGCGCCTGACCGATCTGGTCACGCCGCTAAAGCCGTTGGAGGCGATGGCGCAGGGCAAATTGGTGCTGGCTTCCGATGTCGGTGGCCATCGGGAATTGATTCGTGACGGAGAGAATGGGTTTCTGTTCGAGGCGGATTCGTCCAGTAGCCTGGCGAATCGGGTGACTGAATTGTTTGCCGCGCCGGAAACCTGGCGTGAGATTCTGGATAATGCGTTGAGCTATGTGCATGAAGAACGTACTTGGCGTAACAGCGTGTTACATTATCTGTCAATATATCATCGTTTGAGGGAAAACCATGAGCAGTGAATCGTCTACGCAGTCCAGCCCCCTGAAGCTCGCGGTCATCGGTCCCAAGCCACCACCGAATGGTGGTATGGCGATGCAGACCGCGCAGCTTGTGGATTTGCTGCGCGCGGAGGGCTGTGATGTCCGTTTCGTTGCCGTCAATCCGGCCTACTGGCCGAGTTGGATCGAGCGGATTCGGGGCGTCCGCGCCGGCGCGCGCCTGCTGCCCTACCTGGCTTCCCTGTGGCGCGAGCTGCGCGAGGTCGATGTCGTGCATCTCATGGCGAATTCAGGATGGTCCTGGCATTTGTTCGCCGCGCCGGCGATTCTGCTCGCGCGTTTGCGCGGCAAGCCGGTGGTGATCAACTACCGGGGCGGGCAGGCACATGAATTTCTGAGCGCCCAGGCACCTTGGGTAATGCCGGTGATGCGGCGCGCGCATGCCATGGTCGTGCCTTCCGGTTTTCTGCGTGAGGTTTTTGCTTCATGGGACTTGGAGAGTCGAGTGATTCCGAATGTTGTCATGCTGGAACGTTTTCGTTTCAAGCCAGAAGCGGCGGTCTCCGATCCCGCGGCGCCGGTGATAGTGGTAACGCGGAATCTGGAGTCCATCTATGGTGTGGATATCGCGCTGCGCGCCTTTGCCGGGGTTCTGGATGACGCGCCGCGCGCACGCTTGCTGATTGCCGGGGAAGGGCCGCAAGCCGACGTATTACGCGAGCAAGCCAGGAACCTTGGCATCGAAAAGCACACCGAGTTTCTTGGCCGTTTGGACCGTGACGCCATGATCGCGCTCTACCAGCAGGCAGATGTCCTACTGAATACCAGTCGCGTGGATAATACGCCGAATTCGCTGATCGAGGCGATGGCGGTTGGTGTTCCGGTGGTTTCCACTCGTGCTGGCGGCATCCCGTATTTGGTTCAGCATGAAAACAATGCGTTATTGAGTTCGGTGGACGATGTCGAGTCTCTCCAGCAGGGTATGAAGCGACTGTTGAATGACCGGGATCTGTATCGTCGACTTGTGGAGAATGGCAGGAACACGGTGGAGCGCTTTGGTTGGGATTCGGTGGGTGAGCAGTGGGTGGCCCATTATCACGAATTGGCGGGTTTGACGATACAAGCCGGATAGGACTGGATGGACGCCGGTGTCTTGCCGTCGGCCGTGGGATATATCGATGGATTTCTATACAAAGCTGGTTTCCGGCGTGCTTTTCCCGTTGCATGAACGCTTGAAGCATCATTCCAGCGTGGCGGTGCGTCGTCACATGGAGCAGAGCCAGTGGTGGAGCGCGGAGCGTTTGCGGGCGTATCGGATAGAGCGTCTGCGGGCGCTACTGAAACGCGCCGATGAAAAGGTGCCCTATTATCGAAGGGTATTCTCCGAACTGGACTTCCATGCCGAGGATCTGCATTCACTGGACGATCTGCGTTGTCTCCCGTTGCTGACCAAGGGCATCATTCGGCAGAATGCAGACGACATGAAGGCCAGTGACGCGGTCGGTCTGGCGCGTTTCAACACCGGGGGTTCATCCGGCGAGCCGCTGGTGTTCCATATCGGCAACGAACGCGTGTCGCATGATGTCGCGGCGAAATGGCGCGCGACGCGTTGGTGGGGCGTGGATATCGGTGATCGCGAGATCGTCGTCTGGGGTTCTCCGGTCGAGTTGGGCTCGCAGGACAGAGTGAGAGCGCTGCGCGACCATCTGTTTCGCAGCCGTTTGATCCCGGCCTTCGAGATGTCGCCCCAGAATCTGGACCGCTTCGTCGAAGCGATTCGCGCGTTCCGTCCTGCGATGCTGTTTGGTTATCCGTCTTCGCTGTCGCGTATCGGGCAGCATGCGTTGGACAAGAACGTCAGTCTCGACCGGCTAGGGATTCGGGTTGCCTTCGTCACCTCGGAACGTTTGTACGACGAGCAGAAGGCGGTCATCGAGCGCGCCTTCGGTTGTCCGGTGGCGAATGGTTACGGCGGTCGCGATGCCGGCTTCATTGCGCATGCCTGTCCGCAAGGCAATATGCATATCACCGCCGAGGACATCATTGTCGAGATACTCGACCGGAATCAACAGCCGGTGGCGCCAGGTGAATCGGGCGAGATAGTCGTGACCCATTTGGCGACCGGTGACTACCCGTTCATCCGCTATCGCACCGGCGATATCGGCGCGCTCGGTGATGACCCGTGTCCGTGTGGGCGTGGCCTGCCGATACTGGAGAAAATCGAAGGCCGTTCGACCGATTTCGTCATCGCCAAGAATGGCACGCTGATGCACGGCTTGGCGCTGATCTATGTGATTCGCGACGAACCCGGCGTGCAGCGCTTCAAGATCGTACAGGAGTCGGTCGATAGAACCCGCGTCTATCTGGTGACCGATGCGGACTTCGACGAGAACGTCCAGCGTCGCATCCAGGCGGGGCTGAAGCAACGTCTTGGTGAATCGGTGGAGATCGATATACAGACCGTCGACGAGATACCAGCGGAGAAATCCGGGAAATTCCGCTATATCGTCAGCCACGCGGTCTGATCGCACCGCGCCTGGCGCGTACTGGAGAAAAAAGCTATGCGCGACATCGTCGTTACCCTATTGGTGTTTGGTTCGCTGCCGTACGTGCTGATCCGACCCTATCTCGGCATCTATGTTTGGTCGTGGCTCAGCTACATGAACCCTCATCGGCTCGGCTGGGGGTTTGCCTACAATATGCCGTTCGCGCAGATCGTTGCGATCGTGACACTCGTCAGCATCTTCATGTCGAAGGAGAAGAAGCACTTCCCCATCACTTCATTGACCATCATCTGGTTTGTGTTTTTGCTCTGGATGGCGGTAACGACATTCGCGGCTGTCTATCCTGAAGCGGCGATGGAGCAGTTCATCAAGGTGCTGAAGATTCAGTTCGTCACGATTTTGACGATGCTGTTGATCAACGATCGTGAAAAGCTCATCGGCCTGATCTGGGTCATCATCGCGTCGATAGGTTTTTTCGGCGTGAAAGGCGGTATATTCACCTTGTTGACCGGGGGCAGTTTCCGTGTCTGGGGTCCTCCTGGCTCGTTTATCGAGGACAATAACGAGCTCGCGCTGGCCTTGCTGATGATCGTCCCGCTGATCTATTTTCTGTCTCAGCAGTACGAGAAGAAATGGATCAAGTACGGTTTGTTGGCGGCGGTACTGCTCTGTCTGGTATCGGTCATCGGTTCCTACTCCCGAGGCGCCTTCCTGGCGACCGGCGCGATGCTGGTGTTTCTGTTTCGCAACTCAAAGAAGAAAATGCTGGTGGCGTCGATCGTCGTGCTGCTGGTGCCGTTGATGCTCTTGTTCATGCCGAAGAAATGGGATGAACGCATGTCCACCATCAAAACCTATGACCAGGATCGTTCGGCGCTGGGACGGATCAATGCCTGGCATTTTTCGATCAACGTGGCGAACGCGCGGCCAAGCGGTGGCGGCTTCAACATCTGGACACCACAGGCCTTCGAGGCTTGGGCGCCGAATCCGGATGATATCCACGTGGCACACAGTATCTACTTTTCGGTGCTCGGCGAGCACGGCTGGATAGGTTTGATCCTTTTTCTGACGATACTCTGGCTGGCTTGGCGCAATGCACGTTGGGTAGCGCTCTTCTCCCGAGAGCACGAGGGGTATGTGTGGGCGATGCAGCTCGCGAGTATGATCCAGGTTTCACTGGTCGCCTACATGGTAGGAGGCGCTTTCCTGAGTTTGTCTTATTTCGATCTGCCCTGGCATCTGATCGCGATCACCGTTGTGCTACGAGACTATCTGACGCGAGAACAGGTGGCTGGTGTCGTGGCGTCCCCGGAGCCAGCGCCGGAAGGCGACAGCGGCCGGGGGAAGCGCCGGAAGCCATCAATCGGCGGGCCGGCTCCGAGATGGTGATGCATTCCATCGCCAGATCCGTGCTGCGCGCGATGTCTCCCGGCGGCAAGAGGGGGCGGGTGAACATCTTCATCTTCCATCGCGTACTGATGGCGACGGATGCCATGCGCCCGGGCGAACCGGACGAACAGACCTTCGACGGGCAGTTGGCGTGTATCGGACGGCTATGGAATGTGCTGCCACTAGGCGAGGCGCTGGAACGTCTGGCCACGAATTCATTGCCGGCACGCGCGGCGGTGCTGACCTTCGACGATGGCTATGCCGACAATATCACCCTGGCCGGACCATTGCTCCAGCGTCACGGCTTGCCGGCGACAGTATTCATTGCCAGTGGTTTTCTCAATGGCGGCCGGATGTGGAACGATACGGTTCTCGAAGCCGTGCGGCGCCTGCCCGACGGTCCGCTCGATCTCAGCGACATCGATCTGGATTGTTACAAACTGGGTGGCGAGTGGCAGCGCTACCAGGCGGCCGCCAGGATCATCTCGCGGATAAAATATGCCAATGCCGATCGACGCAGGCAAGTAACGGAGCGCCTGGAATCGATGGCTGATGGCCTGCCCGACGATCTGATGCTGAGCGAGTCACAGATGGCCGGGGCGGAGGCACTGGGGATTCAATTCGGCGCGCACACCGTCGAGCATCCAATTCTGGCGCGCTTGAACGACGCGGACGCACGGCGTGAAATCGCACAGGGCAAGGCCGATGTCGAGGCGATCACCGGCGCGCCGGTCGATCTGTTCGCCTATCCCAATGGCAAGCTGAACGAGGACTATCTGCCCCGTGATGTCGGTCTGGTGAAACGGGCTGGGTTTCGCGCCGCGGTTGCGACTAACTGGGGTGTCGCCAGTGCCAGCGACGATGTCTTTCAGCTTCCCCGCTATACGCCATGGCGCAAGGATTGCCCGCGCTTCACCTTGCAGATGATGCAGCACTATCGGCTCCGAGGCTGATTTCCAGCCTCGTCTCATTCCTTCCGGGTGGGAGAATCCCATCTGCCCATCTTGATTCATCTCAAAGATTCTATTTGGCGGCGGGTTTATGATCGCGAAATAAATTCAGCCCGATTGGCGATGAACCAACGGGCTTCTGGCCGAAGGAGATGCATCATGTACCGAAATCTTTTGCTCGCGCGCCTGGCATTTACTGCTCTGCTGAGCTGCCTGACCCTGCCGCTATTGGCGGAAACATTGCCAAGCATCACTGAACCTGGCAAGACAGCTGGTGGCGTGGAGCTGGGCATCCAGGAGTATACCGAGGCCACCAGCCATCGTCCGGTCGACAAGTCAGTCACCAGATTGGGCAAGAAGGAGGACGATAAATCCACCACGGATCATGCCAAGCTGAAGGAGTTGCAAGGTCCGTTCAATAGCGGTCCAGATGTGACCGAGGCCTGCCTGAAATGCCATAACAAGGCCGGCGACCAGTTCGTCAAGAACAAGCACTGGACGTGGTCCTATCACAACCCGGAAACCGGGCAGCAACTGGGTAAGCGTTATCTGGTGAACAACTTCTGTACCAATGCGGCCGGAAACGAAGGTATGTGCGCTCAGTGTCATGCCGGTTTTGGCCTGAAGGACTCCCGCACCTATGACTTCGGCAACCAGAAAAACATCGACTGCCTGGTGTGTCATGATTCCACTGGTACTTACTACAAACTGCCTCCCACCAAGGGAAATAAGGCTTGCGCGGTGATGTTCGAGGGCAAGCCCGCGATCGACTGGACCAAGGTCGCGCAGAGCGTGAAGCTGCCAGGCCGCAACAACTGCGGCGCATGCCATTTCTACGGTGGTGGCGGCGATAATGTAAAGCACGGTGATCTCTCCTCGGCGCTGTTCAAGCCGACGCGCGACATCGATGTCCACATGGGCGAGGATGGCGAGAATTTCGCCTGTGGCATCTGTCATGTCGGCGAAGGCCACGAATGGGCGGGCAGCCGCTATGCGCCGATCGCGAAGGATACGACGGGTCGTGGCAAGCCGGGCCTGCCGAGACAGACGGCGACCTGTGAAAGCTGTCATGGTAACCAACCACACGGTAAGTTGGGCCTGATGGGCATCAAGCTGAACGATCACACCGATCGCGTCGCCTGCGCCACCTGCCATGTACCCGAGTTCGCACGCGGCGGCGTGGCGACCAAGGTCGAATGGGACTGGCGTACCGCTGGTCGCACGCGCAACGGCGAAGGCTTCCGCGAGGAGGGCTATGTGCAGGGCAATGGCGAGGCACGGCATACCTACAAATCGATCAAGGGCAACTTCAAATACGCCGAGAACGTGATACCCGAGTATGTCTGGTTCAACGGCAAGGAAGACTATACCTTGGTGACCACCCATTTCGACCCCTCCAAGCCGGTCGAGATAAACCATCTCGAAGGCAGTGCATCCGATCCGGGTTCGCGTATCTGGCCGTTCAAGCGCATGGTGACCTATCAGCCATATGACAAGGGCAACGATACGCTGGTGTACATGCATCTGTGGGGCGACGACAAGGACGCGTTTTGGGGAAACTACAACTTCGCCCGGGCGATCCAGCATGGCATGGATGATTTCGATCTGCCCTATAGCGGTGAATACGGTTTCGTTAAAACCTATTCCTATTGGCCGATCGTGCATATGGTCGCGCCAAAGGAGAAGGCGCTGGCGTGTCGAGAGTGTCATGCCAAGGAAGGGCGTTTGAAGAATCTCGCAGGTTTCTACATGCCAGGGCGCGATAGCAACGGTTGGGTGGATCGCATCGGTCTGTTGGTGTTGCTGCTGACCCTGCTGGGTGTGTTGGGACATGGCGCCCTGAGAGTGTTTCTGGCAAGCCGGAGGAAAGGACAATGAGTCTGCATAAGGTAAAGGTATTCAGCCGTTTCGAGCGTTTCTGGCATTGGAGTCAGGTGTTGCTGATCTTCACCCTGTTGTTCTCTGGCGCGGGTATCCATGGTTTTCATCATTTGATGAACTTCGAGAACATGGTATGGGTACATGTGATTGCCGCGCTCGCGCTGATCGTGTTGTGGATCTTTGCCATCTTCTGGCATCTGACCACCGGTAACTGGCGTCACTATCTGCCCACCACGGATGGCCTGCTGGCGGTGGCGCGATATTATGCTTTCGGCATCTTCAAGGGCGAGGATCATCCCTATCGCAAGCGTTTCTGGCACAAGCACAATCCATTGCAGGCGGCATCCTACCTGGCCTTGAAAACGCTATTGTTTCCACTGATCTGGGTGTCCGGTCTGGCCTATCTATCCTATGGATTTTGGTCCGAAGGGCCGCTGACCAGCAATACACTGGAATGGGTGGCCGTGATCCATACCGCTGTCGCTTTCGCCATAGCCGCGTTCATCATCATCCATATCTATCTGCTGACTACCGGACATTCCTTCGTCGAGCATGTCCGGCCGATGGTCACCGGTTATGATGAAGTCGATCTCAGTGATGCGGAAGCGACGTATCTGAAGCAGGACGAACCGGGACGCATCCTGGATTCATGACGCGTCTGTCAGGCGTGGGTTCAGCGTTCTACGAAGGCGTTGCCGAAGCCGCGCGATACTGGCTTCATCAGGTAGGCCATGATGGTCTTGTCGCCTGTCTGGATATTGGCTGTCGCGGTCATGCCAGGTAAGATGCGCAAGCCGGCGGCGAGGGTGCCGACATGGTCGGCGGACAATGCGATCTCGGCGCGGTAATAGGGTTGCCGTCGAGCATCGAGGTAGGTGGAGGCCGACAGGCGTTTTACCTCGCCAGGAATGCTGCCAAAGCGCGATGCGTCATAGGCGGCGAGTCGGACCTCGGCGGGTTGGCCGACATGTACGTGACCGATGTCCCGCGGGCTGACGCGGGCCTCGACGACCAGCTCGCTGGCCACTGGTACTATTTGCATGATTACCTGTCCAGGCTTGATCACCGCATTGATGCTGGTGATGGAAAGCCCCTTGACGATGCCATCCGTCGGCGCGCGTATCTCCAGGCGGCGTACCCGATCGCGTGCTTCGTCCAGCGCGTGGCGATTCTCGGCCAATTTACTGGCCACCCGGCCGATCTCCATCTGCATGTCGCGGCGCAGCTTGTTCAAGCGGTCGAGGCGCCTTTCCCGGGCTTCCGCGAGCGAGGCCTCGGCGACACTGATGTCGTCGAGGATGCGCCGGCGTTCGCTCAGGGTTTCGGCGAGGCGGCTCTGGGTGGCGAGCAGTTCGGTCTTTGATACTACATTGTTGTCGGCGAGTTTGCGCCGAATCCCGACCTGCTCGCGCAGCAGACGGACCTCGGCGCGGATCGTGCGGGCCTGGTTCCGTTGGCGCTGGTGCTCGCTTTCCCGTTGACGGATCCGTGCATCGATTACCGCCAACTCCGTCTTGAGCTGTTCCTTCTGGGCGAGAAACATCATCTTCTGCTGCTTCGCCAATTCTGGGTAGCGTTCCGCCAGTTCACCGAAATCCGGTTGTTCGTCGTTCAGCAATGCGCGCAGTCGCTCGGCCTCCAGCGCCAGCGTCGCGCCGCGAATCCGCAGTTGCTCATAGGTGCTGTTGCTGATGGTCGGCGCTAGGCTGACCAATGGTTGATTTCGCCGGACATGATCGCCATTGGCGACATGGATGGCCGAAACAATGCCGCCCTCCAGATGCTGGATGTCGTGGATATAGCCAGCCGGCACGACCTCGCCAGGGGCGTGGGCGACTTCGTTGACGTGTGTGATCGAGGCCCAGGCGATGGTGCCGAGCAATAGCCCGGCGCTGACCAGGATCGCGGCGCTGATGATGCGGCTAGGGCGGTGCTCCTCTGGTCGATACATGCCGGCGATCAGCTTCAACAGCGTTGATTTACCGCAGCCGGTGCCGCCGGTGATCGCGACGAATTCACCGGGTCGGACTTCCAGTGATACCCCGAGCAAGGCCGGGTTCTGATCCTGCGCATAGCGGAAGCTGACTCGCTCGCAACGGATATGCCCCTGTGTTTCATGCAGCAGCAGGCTGGACTTTCCGTGTTGCTTCTCTACTGGCAGTTTCATCAGTTGATTGATCTGGCGGGCCGACTTCAGCATTCGGTCGATACGGTTTGCGGACAGGAACGCGGCTTGTAACGGCGACAGCACGCGCCATGTCAGCGCCATCGTTGCGATCAACGCGCCGACACTCATCTCGTCGGCGATGATGGCCTCGGCGCCTAGGCCAATGACAGCGACGGCGGTCAGTGTCATCAACGCCTGCGATACCGTGTTGAGCACGGTATTGGCCATGTGGCTGGCGCGACTGGCATTGACCGATTCTCCGGAGAGCTCGCGAAAGCGTGCCCACCAATGGGTTTCGCCGCCGACTGCCTTGATTTCATCGCGTCCATCGAGCGTCTGCATCAACATACGTTGATGATGGGCGCGCGCGGTTGCTGCCGTGCGCGTCTGGGTTTGCCGATGTGGCAGCCAGAACAGGCCAAACAGCGCATAGGCCACAGCCATTGCGATCGGCACGAAAACAATCGTTCCGGCCAAAGCGGCGATCACGCCGAGAAACACCAGGGCGAATGGTAACTCCAACAGGTTTGCGGCCTGTGATCCAGTAAAGAAATCGCGTAGCGTATCGAACTGGTGGATGCGATTGAGTTGGGCGCTCATCGTCGAGCGTTCGGTATGGATCGGCGGCAGCCGTAGCAGTTGCCGGAATACCTCCGTGCCGATCAGATAGTCCAGGCGTCCGGCGACGTGCCCGAGCAGCCGCGCGCGCAGGTTGCGCAGCAGTAGGTCGGCGAGCAGTAGAATCGAGATGCCCGCGATCATATATGGCAGGGAATTGCTGGAGTGCGCGCCGATTACCTTGTCATAGACGACCATCACGAACAACGGCACGGCCAGCGCGGCCAGGTTGATCAGGCCGGTCATTAATAGTAGATGCAGCAGCAGGCGCTTGAAGCGCGTCACCAGTCGAAAGGTCCAGCTTTCACCCGATGCCGCGCGCTGTTGCGCGTGGTCACGTTCGGTGAACAGGTAGGCCGTGCCACTTACACCAGGCAGTTTGTCTCGCCGCCAGCGGCGTGCGATGGCGTCGAAGTAGGTCCGGTCACCCTGTTTATCGCGACGGATCACCAGCAGAGTATCGTCGGCGACGAACAGACAGGGATACAATTCGCTTGCGATGTGATCGGCGCGCGTCTTCATCGATGAGCTTTCGTAACCCAGATTGACGAGGATATTGCGGATGTCCACCAGCTCCAGTTCTCTGGAGAAGTGCGGCAGCGCCTCGATCAGCTCACGGGGATCGTGGTGGCCGAGTGACCGCAATAGAGGAGGCAGACAGGCCGCCCACGGAGAATCGGGATCGAATGCATCCAGGCGTTCGTCGCGTATCGCCGCGGCGAGTGTCTCGGTGATAAAGGTTTCAGCCGCCATGATGGCCCGCCTTCGGCTCGGGGAACGCCAGCGCATGAGGTATCGACTCGTGAAAACGGCCATCGGCCAGTGTCACATGGCGATCGCAAAGGCGTATGAACGATGGCCTGTGCGAGACGATGACCAGAGTCTTTTTCCCCTTCATCTCAGTCAATAGCTTCAGCAGATGCTTGTCATTGCGGATGTCGAAGTTGGCGTTCGCGTCATCGAACAGAATCAGACTGGGGTTGCCGATCAAAGACCGGATCAACACGATCTGCTGGCGCACGCCATCCGACAACGTATCGACGGCGGCACCGCCGATACGTGTGTCCAGGCCGTTCGGTAGTTGCGCGATGATGTCGTTCAGGCCCAGCCGCGAGGCCAGATCCAACGCTTGATCCACCGCATCACCATCGCGAAACAGTGTTATGTTCTCCAGAATCGAGCCCTCGAACAAGGTGCCTTTCTGCGGCACGATGCCGATCCGGGCACGCAGATATTCCAGGTCATAATCCTGCAACGGATGGCCATCGAGCAGGATGTCGCCGCTGTCCGGCGTCAGATAGGCTGCTAGCAGATCGATCGTGGTGCTTTTCCCGACGCCGTTCTCGCCACTGATGGCGATGCTCTCGCCAGCCTCGATGATCAGGTCGACGTGATCCAGTTGCGGCTTCTCCTGGGTGGGATGGCGGAACGATAGATCGCGCAATTCCAGGTGGCCCTGAATGCCAGCGTTCGGGATGTAGTCGCCGCTGTGCTCCGCCGGCAGGGCGAACAAATCCCGCGCGCGGCGGGTCGCGAGCCGGATCGACTGAAATTGAATCCACAGATTCATCGCGCGTAGCCCCGGTTGCAATACACGTGACGACAACATGGTGCCGGCCGCCAGCGCGCCGATGCTCAGCCGGCCATCGATGACGAACAGTGCGCCGATGCCGACAAAGCTGACGCTGGCCATCTGGGAAAAGGCCGCGCCGATGCCCTGCGCGACTGCGTTTATCCGGCTCAGGCGATGGATGCTCAGAGCGGACTGCTTTTGTAGGCGCTCATTGCGGCGCATCATGAACGGCTCCATCGCCATCGCCTTTACCGTATGGATGCCACGCAAAACCTCGATGAGAAAATTCCGCCGCCGGTCCTCAGTTTCCGATTTGCCTTGCAGCGCGCGGTGTAGTTGTGCGCCGCTGGTTAACGATGCGATCAGGAAGAGCGCCAATAGGGTCAATGGAATCAGCATTAGCGGTCCGGCGATCAAGTGGATCAGGCCGAGATAGAGAACCACGAACGGAAAGTCGATTGCCAGGAGTTGTGACTGGCCGGAGTAAAACTCCTGAGCTTGTTCCAGCGCATGCAGGCGATCCAGATAGTAGCCCGGCGGATGTTGACGAAAGGCGGTTGAGTCCGCGTCCAGGATCCGGCGCATCGCCGCCAGGCTGTTGTGATGGTCGAAATGCGCTGCCTCGCGGCTCAGGATCATTGAACGCAGAATCTTCAGCAGGGCATCCAGCATCACCACGACGATCATTGCACCGAGCAGCAGCGAGAAGGTTGCCCACGCCTGATTCGGGATGATGCGATCGTAGACCTGCAAGATCACCACCGGCAGCGCCAGAGCCAGAATGTTGACAGCCAGTGACGCCAGCAGCACATCGAAGCGTAGCCAGCCACGCGGAGGACGAAAGTCAGAGGGCGCGGTCGTGTCGTTTTTCGTCATGTGGATTTTGGTTGATAGGTACAGGCTTCTTGGCGGCTGATCGGGTAGGGGCTTTATAGGACATCTCGAAAAATCGAGATCCCCTATCGTCATGGCCGGCCAAATATCGGAAAAATTTACCCGGCAAGCGAATCTATCGTGTTCAGCCATGATCCTTGGCGCGGAGGTTAAACATCCAAGCGCCGCCACGGCCAGCCTGTGGCAAGTATCGGATAATGCAGTCCGCCGCGCGGGAGATGGTGGCCGACAACCAATCCATCGCTTAGCAGGCCATTGAAAAATGGCATTTTTCAATGGCCTGTGTGCGGTACAGGGATGTACCGCCATTTTCGATGACGGCAAGTCATTGAAGATGAAGGCACCAGGAAATCGCATTTTCCGGTTCCGTTGTTGGAAAAGTCCATGGAAGGACTTTTTTAACATCCTGTTAGGGATGCCAGGACAAACCTGGCGTGGAATGGCCTGCGAGGAAATAGGTGGGGGCGTAACCAGCGAATCCCATGCCTGAATAGGAAAAAGGTTGACAAAACAGAGTATTGGCTCTCAACCTCCGCTCAAGGCAAGCATGCATCTGGCCGTTAATTTGGGCAGACGAAGACACTGTCCCGGGATCAACTCATGTCTGAAAACAAGTTCATTGATCGTGGCGCGCGCGCTATCGCCTCCGAGGATCTGTTCGTCACGCGTTCACCGGCCCGGGTTCGGCTGGAGGATGGACTTGATCCGTTGTCGTCACATCAGGCGGGTGGCGAAGAATTGTTCAAGCAAAATATCCAGGAAGGCAGCCGGCGGCACGAGCAAGGCGATACCGACGAATCTCGCTCGCGAACTGCCGTGGAAGGAGCGGAGAGGGATGCACTTCCCGAAACGCAAGCGTCAGACCAGAAAGGGCTGGGCGGGGGACGAACGTTGGAGGATCTCCCGAGTCGAGATGCCAACGTGGCGGCAGTATCGCGGTCGGCGGTGCGAGATGACGTGGATACACCGGAAACGGATGTGGTCACGCCGGTCCATGCCGGGCTTCAGGCGCCCACGTCCGTGTCTGGACTTGCCGGCGAGGATGCTCATCGGCCTGTCGCCGATCAGGCCCCACGGATCGATGGGCAGGTGGAACAACCCGATGCGTCATCAATCGAGACTGATGCTGGGCGTGTGGCCTTGACGGGCGCTGCTCGCTTGGTAGCGCCATCGCCACAGGGAGGGGGTAGTCCCGTGGCCGATCCAGCCGATCCAGCCGATCCAGCCGATCCAGCCGATCCAGCCGATCCAGCCGATCC
>JALSSX010000130.1 GCA_026984055.1 Sedimenticola sp.
TGCGCCATCTCTGCGTTGGAAAATGGTCATTTACACCTGTAAACTCACATTTCCCGCCTTGATCTGACACATTTCAGCGGCAATCTGAGCAGTTACAGCATGATTTTCCTACTTGCTGAGTAGTTACTTGCGAGGATTCCATGCGTGAACCTTGAGGTCTGGCAGCGGCACGCGCTGAGCAACCAGCTGCACACCGTGCTGCTTCTTGCCGCCATGGGCGGCTTTCTGATCTTGCTCGGTTGGTTGCTATGGGGCAAGGAAGGGATCAGCTGGCTGTTGTTCAGTGGTTTTCTGTTGATGATGCTGAATCCGGTCGCGACCCCTGGTTTGATCATGCGGATGTATCATGCGCGCCCCTTGAGTGTATCCGAGGCGCCGGGCCTGCATGTGAATCTGGGTGAACTTGCCCGTCGCGCCGGACTGCGGCATCCACCCCGCTTGTATTACATTCCGAGCCGGATGGTGAATGCTTTTGCTGTCGGCAATGCCGCGAATTCGAGTATCGCGGTCACGGATGGCTTATTGCGCCTGCTTGATGAACGCGAGCTGATCGGCGTGTTGGCGCACGAGATCAGTCATGTGCGCAACAACGATCTCTGGGTGATGGGAATCGCCGATATGTTCAGTCGCCTGACCAGTGTGTTGTCGTTGTTCGGCCAGCTGTTGTTATTCGTCAATCTGCCGCTGCTGCTGGTTTCCGGCGCGGTGATCAACTGGTATGCGGTGTTGCTGTTGATATTTGCTCCCAGTCTGTCCGCGCTGGCTCAGCTCGGTCTGTCACGTAGCCGCGAATACCATGCCGATCTGAATGCGGTGTTGCTCACTGGCGACCCGGAGGGTTTGGTTTCGGCGTTGCACAAGCTGGAAAGTGCCGAGGTTTCGGCGTTCGAGCAGATACTGTGGCCCGGTCGGCATTTGCCAGAACCCTCGTTGTTGCGTACCCACCCGACCACTGAGGAACGTATCTATCGCCTGATGAGCCTAGAGACGCGTCGACTGGATTCCATGCCGGTTTCGAACTCGTCCGGCTGGAAAGCGCCATCCGCTGCTCTGCCAGCCCCTCGCCGGCATCTTGGCGGATTGTGGTTCTGATGCCATTGGCACTACTGCCGCGAGGCTTCATCTTCGATCTGGATGGCACCGTGTATCGCGGCGAGCGGGCGATACCCGGCGCGGTGGAATTTCTCGTCGAACTGGGTAGGCGTGGCCTGCCCTTTGTGTTTGCGACGAATCGCGCCAATCGAACGCCAATGGAGGTGGCTGCGCAGCTTTGCTCGATGGGTATTGTCTGCCGGCCCGAACAGATTCTAACCTCCGCGTTGGCCACGGCGGAGGCATTGCGACCCGGTCGCGCCTATATCATCGGCCAGCAGGCATTGATCGATGCGTTGGCGCGGAACGGCATAGAGGAAACGCGCGGGGAACCGGATTACGTGATTGTCGGCTTCGATGAAACCTTGACCTATCGCAAGTTGGCGGAGGCGTGTCGCTGGCTGTCGAGGGGGCCTGCGTTATATAGCGACGAACCAGGACAATACCTTCAATATCGCCGATGGCGTGGCCCCTGAAAACGGCGCGGTGATCGCGGCGATCCACGCCGCGACCGGGCGCATGCCAGAGGTGATCGGCAAGCCGGAAGCGCCGCTGTTCCGCTCCGCGCGCCGCTTGCTGAACCGGCTGCATCCGGGCTTGAATGCCGATTTTGCTGCCTTGTGCATGGTCGGGGACAATCTGGATACCGACATTCTGGGCGCGAAGCGCCTGGGTATCTGTACTATCCTTATGATGACAGGCATAGCATGCGGGCCGGATGCTACTGCCGACCGGCGTGCGGACATCGTTGCGGAGGATTATGCCGGGTTGACGCGGAGGCTGTTTTCCTGCTAACAATCGTCTCCCCCTCGCCAGATAGCGACTAGAATAAATGGCTCGCCATACCGAACGTAACAACATCGTCCACCGTTGCCAGCAGCCGACTCGCTGCGCGGAGTGCGAGGTACGTCGCCGCGCGCTGTTTCGCGGCGTCCCGGAAGCTCAGTTGAACTGGATGCAGGAATACCGGCACGCGCAGTTCGATACCCCGGCCCGCCATGAGCTGTTTCGCGAAGGTGAGACGGCGGAATATCTGTATACGCTGCACGCTGGCTGGGCGATCATCTACAAGACGGTCTCCAATGGAAAGCGTCAGATCATGCGCTTCGCCCTGTCGGGCGATTTCCTCGGTTTCCAGGCGGATCTGGCGGCGCGCATGGGCTACGGCGTGACGACATTGACGCCGTGTCGGTTGTGCGCTTTCCCCCGTTCGCGCATGAGCGAGATGTTGGAAGCAAATGCGCGCGTGGCCATGCGCCTGGCCGAGATGAATGCGCGTTACATGGCGATTTGCCAGACCCATCTGCTGTGTACCGGGCGCAAGCCGGCCAAGGAGCGTCTTGCCTTCTTGTTTCTCGAACTGCATCAGCGTCTGCGCCAGTTGCATGGCGGAGACGACAGCGACGGTGTCGAATTCCCGTTGGCGCAAGAAGAGATCGGTGATGCCATCGGTCTGACCAACGTCCACGTCAGCCGCACCTTGCAGGAGCTGAAGCAGGATGGCTTGGTGCGCATGGCGGGCAAGCGTCTCTATATCCTGGATCAACAGCGCATGCGGCAACTTGCGGAGTTCGATCCCAGCGTGATTGCGGAGTCGGGCTATATCTGACGAAGTCTATCCATTGCGGCCGATCGGTCATGTGCGCTCTCCGTTTCGTCAGAAGTTTGGTATTCCGCGCCAAGCGGGGCTGATCGCCAGTGTCGGCGCGCGTATCCAGGTTATTGCGCCCTACGATCGTGCCGAGGCATTTCGCGGCCTGGAGGCATTTTCGCATATCTGGTTGCAATTCATTTTCCACCAGGCGCGGCGCGACGACTGGAAGCCCCAAGTGCGGCCACCGCGCCTGGGTGGTAACCGGCGGGTCGGCGTTTTTGCTAGCCGCTCGCCGTTTCGTCCGAATCCGCTTGGCCTTTCCCTGGTTGCTCTGAATGGGATGCAGCATGATGCGACAGGCCTGTGGCTGGACATCGCCGGAGCCGATCTGCTGGATGGCACGCCGGTGCTCGATATCAAGCCCTATCTGCCTTGGGCGGATGGCGTGGACGATGCGAAGGCTGCCTGGGCAGACGAACCACCGGCGCGGCTGGCGGTACGCTTCTCCGCGAAAGTGGAGAGCATACTGGCGGGCGTCAATGGGGAGCGGCTGCGCCGCCAGCTGATCGACGTGTTGGCGCTTGATCCGCGTCCTGCCTACCATACGTCGGCGTCACGTCGCTACGGCATGCGCTTCGGCGAATACGAGATCAAATGGCGGGTGGACGAGAACGGCGTGTGGGTTACCGGCGTGGATTCCACCACTGGCTCAGACTGAGCAGGCCGAGAAACAGAAAACCGATCAGCGTCCAGCCTGGGATGCTGATGCCGAGAAACGTCCACAGCACATCGGCGCAATCGCCGGAGCCTTTCAGCAGCATCGGGATGGCATCCAGCAACGGAAAGTTTTCCATGATGTAATCGTAACCTGGGCCACAATCAGGGATTTGGTCTGGCGGTAGGTTCTGTAGCCAAAGATGGCGCACGGAGACCGCCGCGCCAGCCATCGCCGTGAGAAAGCCGAGCACCGCATAGACACGAACCCCGGTCGGCCCGGGGTTATGCAGCACGGGCAGCAGAAACATGCCGGCAACCGCAAACATGCCGATGCGCTGAAGCACGCATAGCGGGCAGGGCTCCAGTTGCAGGTGAATCTGAAAATAGCCGACCGCGAAGGCGATCATGCCAAGCGCGGCAAGCAGGCCGCATAAAAAAACCTGTCTGGGAGTGAAATGCATGGCGGATTTCCTGTGGCTGCGGCCGGCCCATTCTACCCTTTTTGGATTCGGCTTGGCGATATGCCTTGCGGTTTTCAGCTTGTGTTTCCCGTCAAGAGCCATCATCAGCTTGTAGGAAAGGTAATACTTGTAGATATTCGCGACGTAGCGCACGGTTTCGCGTCCGGTGGCGACCTCCACATGCTGAGACCAGCGGTCCGGGTGCAGGCCCATCCGCTTTGCCAGCGCGCGCATCCCGTGACCTTCGCTGGTCCGGCATGGCTGGCGTTTGCGACCGAGGGACGCGCAGGCGTAGCCGACACTACGTCTAGCATCCCGACCGAGCGAACGCCGGTCAGGGCGTGCCATTGGGCCGCCGCAGTAGAAGGCCGGTGAGAAATCCGGGCTAGGGCCGCAGTAGGGTATCGTGAGGCGAAAGGGAATGCGTGTCGCTGTCGGCGGCGTATACGCCGGAGGTTATCGTGAGCAGGAGGAAAAGAAACGGCTTCATCGGTATGCTATGAGCCTGTATCGCCTCTGACCGCCAAACCTCGGAATGATCGGACGCGAAAGTGAGATTCCTGGCGGTGTCTCGTTGTTGTGGCGGCGTAGTCTCACAACCTTCTCGCGCCCAGTCAGGAACAAATGCCACGCAAGCTGAAGTCTGGCATTCAACTGGCCGCGACCATGGCGCGCGGCAGCGCCGAGGCATGGCTGGCGGAGGCTGTTGTTATCCATGTCTTGGAGGCCGTGAGGGTGGGGGCTGTTTCATGAAGACTATCAGGCGTGTTGCGCGATCGCTAGGGTTACTGCTTCATCTCGGCTGGGGCATGGGGTTGGTCACTTGGTATTTGGGGGTCTGCCGCCTGGATGCCAATAGTATGCGTTTTCGCCAAGTCGTGCGACATTGGCAACAACGCAGCTGTGCGATTCTCTGTTTGCGTCCACGGGTATTTGGCCAGCCGCCTCGCGAGGGGGCGATGCTAGTGAGCAATCATGTTTCCTGGCTGGATATTCCGGTGCTGGCCGCAGTGGTGAACCCGGCTTTCCTATCGAAGGCCGAGATACGTCGCTGGCCAATCGTTGGGTGGCTTGCGGAAAAGGCTGGCACTCTATTCATTGAACGTGGCCTGCATGGGCAGGCTCACGTCGCCGCGCGGGCGATGGCGGCGCGCCTCGCCTCGGGACGGAGCGTGTTAATCTTTCCCGAGGGCACCACCACGGATGGTACCCAGGTAAGGCGCTTTCACGGGCGGTTGTTGGCGGCCGCGATCCGCGCCGAGGTCGGGGTATATCCCGTGGCGCTGTGCTATCGAGGGGACGCGGGTATCGACACGCGCTTGGCGTTTACTGAGCGGCAAGGCGCGTTCTCGGTGCTGTGGGAGGTCATGGGGAGGCGTGAACCCGTTGTCGTCGATGTGCGCTTTCTTGAAAGCCTGGATCCCGGGCAGACGCGCAGTGAACTCGCGCGGCAAAGCCAGCGGGCGATTGCCCGGGTAGTGGAGGATTGCAAGAACCGAGGTATCGTCTCGGCCAGCCGTGCCTACAACGACTCATCTCACCACTGAAATGCCCTGTGTTGCCGACAGGGCGTTGGTGAGAGACATGGGCAGGATGCGGAGCTTTGGGAAAACCGCTCTTCATGCAGGTAAACGTTCGTCAATTGATTCTGTATGGCTTTCGGTGCGGACTCCCGATTTTATTCTACCTTGGCTTCTTGCCCTCGCACCTACAGCCATCCATGGCTTAGAGATTTCCGCTTTGATCTGACGCATTTCAGAGCTATTTCCCCACTTGCCAAATCGTTGTGTCCTTACTTAATCAGCAGGTCTTCGATTTTTCCTTCGTTATCGATGTATTCCTGAACCCACTTCGGCTTCTTTCCACGGCCGGACCAAGTCTGCATCGGGTTTTTGGGATTGCGATACTTTGGCGCCACGGTTTGTCTCTTTACCGCTTTGTCGTTCAATAGTTCGTTGAAGCTAAAGCCGGATTTCTCAGCCAGTTCCTTCATTTGCTTCAACACGGCGTTTTTTTCTTCCACCAGTTTGACCTTGATCATTCTGGAAATTTCTCGTTGAAGTTCCTTGAGCTCCTGAACGTTAAGATTGGAAAGGTTTATTTTTTTGCTCATTATGAGATTTGCCTCTTGACTGTAAAGATAGATTGTCAGCGGGTTATATGTTCCGGATAAATATATGCGTTGTCAATAAGTGATTTTGGATCGTTGATAATGTTCATCAATGTTATCGATGCTGTGATGGCCCACGCACATGGATGTGGGTTTTTACGCCGATCGCTTTTGAATCCGAGAGTTGACGTTGGCTCGTAATGTAACAGGGTCGGATGGGAGCAAGCGATAGCAGTGGGATGGATATGTGTAGTGTCTTCTTTATTAGCTTGCGTCGAGGGTGTGATCTGGTATTGAGCCACGCTCAGCCAAGTGTCGGAGTCGTCGTATATTTTCTTTCTTCCCTGGTCGTGGCTAACTTGTATTTCTCGCCAGATTGAAGAATCCTCGCTTGTTCCTTGAATCTACGACGAATTTTATTCAGTCGGAAATAGACTGGGGTATTTCGCTCCTTTACAAAATCCCTTGTGAATCCAAAGCCCAGAACGATCATCTCGCTACTTGGTGAGAGATGTGGGATCGGCCGGGCAGGACGCCGGTCAAGGCGGAAAGCTCTTGATGAAGGTTAATTCGTTATCGTGAGTTTTGCGTATAATGCTCCTACTGAATCTGTCGCACGAATGATATTGGGGATGCTTGTTATGAGAAACCGTACTCGAAAGGTGGCCATTATGCTGGCGGGCCTGTCGGCTATCAGCGCCGTGTCAGCGGTGGAAATCGATCGGCGGATTACAGAGAGTCGCATGGCAGTGAAGTCGTTCGCCACTCAGCTCAAATCGGAGTTGGTCGGCGCAATGAAGTCTGATGGGCCGGTAAAGGCGATCGGTGTTTGCCATATGAAAGCACCGGAGATCGCAAAAAGCGTGTCGCATGCAAAAGGCTGGACGATTGGCCGCACATCGTTGAAGACGCGTAATCCGGATAATGCGCCGGATACGTGGGAGAAAGCGGTCTTGCTGAAGTTCGAGCAACGCAAGGCGCAGGGCGAGTCGGTAAGGAAAATGGAGTATTCCGCAGTCGTCAATCATGATGGCAGGAAAGAGTTTCGCTACATGAAGGCCATTCCGACTGGTGAGGTTTGCCTTGTCTGTCATGGCGACAATATCGCGCCGGGCGTGATAAGCAAATTGGATGTGCTGTATCCTCATGATCGGGCGCGGGGTTTCAAGAAAGGGGATATCCGGGGCGCCTTTACGATTCGCCAACCGTTGGACTAATGTGAAAGTATGCGGTCGGCTGCCTGTGATTTGTCCGCGGGAGCGCCGTGAATAGGTTTCCGCGGGCTTGGCCCTTGCCCGACTCGGATATCCCGCGGCCGGATTACGGGTAACCATTCATGATTCAGGGTGCTTCCGCTTTCGACATGAGAGTCAGTGGCCAGACGGTGAGCAACGCGGAGTGGCGCTTTTTCAGAGGCAACAGAACCCATTGGTTTCGTGTTAACAGACCCTGGATTCTCCCTGAATTCGGCAATCTTCTAGCAGGATGTTGAAAAAGTCCTTCCATGGACTTTTTCAACGACGGAAGCGGAAAATGCGATTTCCCGGTGCCTTCATTTGCAATGATTAGCAGTCATCGAAAATGGCGGTACATCCCTGTACCACACACAGGCCGTTGAAAAATGCCATTTTTCAACGGCCTGTGTGCCCGGATTTCTCACCGGGTCGCGTAGCGAGGCGGCTCAAGGTGGTGTGATGGCTGGCGTTCGCGGCCGAGGGCCGCGCAGGCGTAGTCGACACTACGTTGGGCCGCTCGACCGAGTGAACGCCAGTCAGCGCGCCGCATTGGATGGTCGCAGTAGTGAATGGGTGAGAAATCCGGGCTAGCGTCTCCTTTCGCCCCTGGCGGCGTAGCTCGTCATTCAGACTGCTTCCAACCATTTGTTCAATGCGGTAACCAGTTGCTGGGCCTGCGCCGGGCTGGAGATATTGAACTTGGATTTTTGAATATACTCGCCATCGCGCTTCTGGTAACGGCGGATGGTGTATTTGTCCTTGCTGTATTCCTCCTTCGCGCGATTCCATTCCTGAAAGCGAAATATCACGGTCGTCCAGGCGCCCTTGGAGAGCACCTCTTTGTCGAGTTCCTTGACGATGTCGATGCCGTCTTCGGTATAGTTGATAGTCAGTTCGTCGGGGGTTGATGTCATGGTTGTTTTCTCTGTGTCGATGCTGGCGGGTTATTCCGCGCCATTCATTTCAAGTAACTGGATAATCTGTACGGCGTTGCGTTGTTTCGCCAGCACAAGTGGACGCACGCCGTCCGCGCCGGACTGGTTGACATTCGCGCCATTATTGATCAGGTGTTTTACCATGGGCGGTATGCCGTGCGCTATCGCGCTCAGCAGCGGCGTTGTGGCGCCGTCTTTCATCGGGGCGTTGAAGTCCGTGCCGTGTTTGGCGAGTAAACGGTAGATATCCCGGTCCGTGACGCCTGCCTCCACCATGCTCGCCAGCAGGCTTTCGCCTTCGAACGGCGCGCCGGATTTGATCAGGAGTTCGGCGATGCGCACGCGGCTGTGTTTCAGCGCGGTTTCCAATGGCTGGTCGCCGTTGGCGTCAGTTGCGTTCAGCTTGGCGCCGTGTGTGAGCAGTTGCTCCACGATTGCCGGGTCGCCCTTCTTGATAGCCAGGTGTAAGGCGGTATCACCATCGGCGAATACTTGGTTGACATCGGTCTGCCAGAACAGGTGGCGTTTCAGTTGCTCTAGATCGCCGTTGGCCACCGCCGGATAAAAGGCGATGGTGGGTTGTTTCGGCTCGGAGCAGCCGAGCGTCAGCAGGCCGACGGTCATCATCAGAATGAGGAACTTCACTTGGTATCTCCCGGAAAGCGCCATGGTATAGCGTGGGCGATGATGACCGCAAGCAGGGAAGATGGCGGGCAGCATGCACAGGTCTGGAAAACCGTGGGATCATGGGCTTCCTTGTTTGCCGGTTATGGCCCTGGTCAGGGGTGAAAAGGGGATGTGCGATAATTTCGACTCTTGGGTGGCGGTGGATATACACTCGTTCGTTTTGCATGCGTCCCGATTCGGTTTATGCCACACTCCAACATCAATCATCGCGATGTGCTGCGTATCGCCTTGCCCATGATTCTGTCCAACTTCAGCGTGCCGTTGGTCGGCATGGTGGATGCCGCTGTGCTGGGGCATCTTCCGAAAACCTTGTGGTTGGCCGCCGTGGCTGTGGCCAGCAGTCTGTTTGCGTTGCTGTTCGTGGCATTCAATTTTCTGCGTATGTCGGCCACGGGTAGCACCGCGCGAGCGTGGGGCGCGGGCGATATGGCGGCCAGCGGACGGGCGCTCGTCCAGGGCTTGGTGCTGGCGATTTCGATTGGCGTGGCGCTGATCGCGCTGGGAGCGCTACTGGGTGGCATCGGCCTGCCGCTGATCGGTGCGGAAGGCGACATCACACGCGAGGCGCGCGTGTATTTTGATATTCGCATCTGGAGCGCACCCTCTGAGCAATTATGTGCTCGTCGGCTGGTTTCTTGGCATGCAGAATGCGCGCGCGCCGCTCGCTGTGATGTTGTCCAACAATCTGCTCAATCTGGTGCTCGACCTGTGGTTGGTTCACGGTCACGGAATGCATGCCGACGGGGTTGCCTGGGCATCGCTCGTCGCTGAAATGGCGTCTTTTCTGCTGGCTTCCTGGATTGCGATTCGACATCTGGATGCCGCAAGCCTGATATGCCGCAGTCCACACATGTTTCCGGCCGTGGAGCTGCGCGCACTGCTGAAGGTGAATATCGATCTGTTCGTGCGCACGCTCGCACTGGTTGGCGTGCTGACGGCGTTTACCGCGCTTGGCGCGCGCCTGGGCGAAGGCATACTCGCGGCGAACGCCTTGCTGATGAACCTTCAAACCTTGCTGGCGTTTGGTCTGGATGGCTTCGCGCATGCCGCCGAGGCGTTGGTCGGGCGAGCGCTGGGACGACGGGATGTCGTGATGTTCCACCGTGTGCTGATGCTGACTTTGTGGTGGTCTGGCGGTATTGCGCTGTTGTATGTGCTGGGTTTTGTGGTTTTTAGCAGGGAGCTGATCGGTTTGCTGACCTCGATACCCGAGGTACGCGCCATGGCTGAAAGCTGCCTCGGATGGATGCAGCTCTCTCCGCTGGTCGCGGTGTGGGCGTTCTGGCTGGATGGCGTGTTTATCGGCGCCGGTTGGAGCCGCATGATGCGTAATCGCATGCTGCTGTCGGCATTCGGTTTTACCATTGCCTGGTATTTGCTGCGCGGCTGGGGTAATCAGGGTCTGTGGTTGTCACTGATGCTGTTTTTCCTGTTGCGCGGCGTTACACTGGGCGCCGGACTCATTCAGCACAAGGGTTTGCGCTCGATATGATCAAAAAGCTGCTACTTACCCTGCTGGTTTGCGCGGGTGTCTATCTGGTGATTCGTTTTCGTCAGCGGCGGGCGCGACTGATGTTCGATGGCGAGATCTACGATGCTTGCCCCAGCGACAATCGCTGCCGCAACGCCGGCTTGTTCCTTGGCGCCTTGATGCTGATCGCGTTTGCCGCCTATGTGCTGTATGCCTGGTGGGCGATCAAGCCGATCGTCAGTGTGCGGGTGATCAATCCGGAGACTGGCAAGGAGGTTGTCTATCTGGCCTATGAGGACGATGTCGCCGAGCGCAGTTTCGAGACCCTGGATGGCCGCCGGGTTCAGTTGGGCAGTATCGAGCATATCGAGGTAAAGCCGGTGGATAAGAAGTAGCATCGCGTCAATATACCGGCGTTTGGCCCGGTGTTTTTCTTGGCGTCGAGAAATTGTCAGGGAAATAGGTGACCATTTTCGTCGCGAATGTGACGAAATTTGTAACATATTTTACGATAAGCAAAAAAATTCCCGGCGCGGACGAACCTGGCCGGGACAATGGAGAGCAACTCTGAAAAGCTGCGGGAGCAACTGCTCCTGGAGGATATCGGCTACGCGAACCTGTCAGCTCAGCGTGGCCTCGGCGATTCTGCTGGATATTGCGCCAAAGGCCTGGGTTGCTTGCTGTTGATTCTGGGTGATCAGATTGCCTAGCGCGGCGGCAACGTTTCGCGCCTCGTTCGGGCTGCCTAGCGGTGTCCCGCCACGCGGGGGCAAGGGTTTGCTGGGCATGGGAGTTAGGGTGGCCAAGCTGTTTGAGCTCGCGATGTCAGTGTTTGTCGCGCCAGCGGCGGGTTTGGCGTTGTCCGCGCCAGAATGCTGACGGTTGGCGCCGATATTTTGTCGGACATTCGTCAGTTTTTTGTCGTTGGCTATCGGGTTGACCACGTTTATCTCCTTTTGGGGCCGGGTTTCTGACGGCTCCAGATGTTTTTGCCTTGTTGTTGTATTTTCAAGCAATCGTCATGCCAACTTTTAGGTCGTGTGTGAAAAAAAAGATATTTTCGTGGCTTCTGCTCGTGTTCGCGGGGTCTGGCTCGGCCGTCGCCGATGAACACTTCCACTTTCTGGCCAGCTATCGGGGCTTGCTTTCTGCGTTTCAGAACGTGCGTATCGCCGATGTCCGGTTGGCGATACGGGATGTTGAGCCGACGGGTCGGCGGGTTGCGCGTTTGACGGTCAGTAGCCAGCCTTTCGGATTTGTCGAGAGCCTTTACCCTTTTCGCCTGTGTGGAAAGAGCCTGTATGAACAGCGCCAGGATGGTGGTTTGCGTACCCTTCTTTATGGATTGGAGAATCAGTCGCCGAAGGCGCTGAGCGAACAGCTACTGTGGCTGGACTGGTCTTCTGGATCGCTGCGACGTTACGAACTGGAGAGCAAGGTGGTCGATTCCACGCTGAAACGCGCGGCAGAAGGGCTGCTCGCCGATATGTCTGCGCTGCACGCGCGACTTCGGCGGGGGGGCGCGCCACGCCTGCCGTTTCGAGGCAAGCTTAAGCTGCCGGCGCAAGCTGTGCTCGACCGGCTGTCGCTGTTCCTGCGGGTGCGGGATCTGGATTGGGTTGCTCACCAGCAGTACCATTTTGACGTGGCGGTGGGTGACGAGATACTGCATTACCGGCTGGTATATCGGGGGCGAGAGAAAACCCGGGTGTTGGGGAAGGAATATGCTAGTCGCCGAGTGGAGATGGCGGAATTGGATGATACGGGCCGATCTGGCCACATCGTTACCTTCTGGTTCAGCGATGATGCGCGGCGCTTGCCAATCAAGGGGCACAGCGCGCACGCGGCGGGTGATTTCTTACTGCAACTGTTGGATCATGATGAAAAGGTGGTGACGGATAGCCATTGTGCCAGCGATGGATTCTCGCTTATGTTACATGATGCCAAGGAAGTGGAGGACTGGTTCTAGCAGGCCATTGAAAAATGGCATTTTTCAATGGCCTGTGTGCGGTACAGGGAAATCGCATTTTCCGGTTCCGTCGTTGAAACAGTCCATGGAAGGACTTTTCAACATCCTGCTGGCCCGGATTTCTCACCGGGTCGCGTAGCGAGGCGGCTCAAGGTGGTGTGATGGCTGGCGTTTGCGACCGAGGGCCGCACAGGCGTAGTCGACACTACGTTGATGAGCAGCCGGACCGAGTGAACGCCAGTCAGCGCGCCGCATTGGGCGGTCGCAGTCGTGAACGGGTGAGAAATCCGGGCTAGCGCTGATGTTTCGGCCCCTTATATATATCGTCATGGCCTGCTGACTCTCAGCGGAATTCGTTGTTGCTTCAAGGAACAAGCGATGGCTGGTCAAGCCGGTGAGACATGCCGCCGAATTCAGATGGCACCTGGATCGGTTGGGCGTGTCTCGATCTCCCTGACCACGCGGAAACCCAGGTTGACATCCAGTTCGTCGCGCAGGCGGGGGCGCCGCGCGGCGCTGCGCGCGAGTACGGCGGGATCGAACCATGAGCCGCCCTTGACCACGATACGTCGATTTCGTCCCTGTCGGTCGGTGCTGCCATCATAGCGATGGCTTCGGTGGTCGTCGCGCCACGGGTCGGCGGTGAATTCCCAGACGTTGCCGTGCATCTCATGCAGTCCCCACAGGTTGGCTGGCATGCTGCCTACCTCTACCGCTCTTGGCATTGGCAGACAGCGTGGCAGGAACCAGCGTTTGTTGTCGCGCGCTTCGTCATAGGGGAAGGCGGCATTGAAATGGACTTCCTTGCAACTGATTGAGTCACCAAAGGAGAATGGCGTCAGACTGCCGGCGCGACAGGCGAACTCCCATTCCGCTTCACTGGGTAGCCGATAGCGTTGGCCACTGTGGGTGCTGAGCCAGTTGCAATAGGCTTCGGCGTCGGCGATGCGGATGTTTATCACGGGATGGCGGCCATGGGCGCGGATCAGGTCTGGGCGCCAGCGCCAGCCAGTCGATGTGGCGAAGCAGGCAAACTCGTCGGCGGTTACGCAGTAGCGACCCATGGCGAAGGGACGTTCGATGGCGCAATAGTGTTGCGGGGTCTCCTCAATGCGCGCGCCGAATTCGTGATGGCCCGCGCCCATCTCGAAGCAGCCGGCTGGAATCACGATCATCTCCGGCGTTGGTATGTCGGTTCGATCGTGAAAACCGACTCGATGCGCATGGCATTCCGCCGTGCGCCATTGCAGGTTCAAGCGTTCGCGTTCATCGAGGTCGGGCAGGAAGGGGAGCTCGGAGGGCAGTTCCCGGGCGTAGGGCATGGTGGCGTATCCTGAGTGAAACTGCCGCGGATTATAGAGGATCAGTCCTCCAGTTTCAGCGCACGGATGTCCGGGATTTCCGCTGCTTCTTTTTCCTTCTTGAATGCTTCCAGCGAGCCGGTGTTCGCCGGCAGGGCGCTGAGTCCGCTGGTATCGATGTCGGCGGGTGTCGGCTCCGGCGCGTCACTGATGCGCGTGCCAGGGGCAGCGAGCTTCAGCGATGCGATGTCTGGCAGCGGCGCGGCCTCCACCGGGGTGGCGCAGTCCTCCAGGCTGCCAGTTGCCGCCGGAAGCAGTTCGAAATCGGGAACGCCTTGTGGAGCGCGCATACGGGGTGTTGCCGTGGCGGGAGCGTCTGTCAGGTCATCGCTGGCGGTTTTTTCCATCACCGGGAGTATATCGACGAGCGCGCCGGCTTCGCGGAACATGACCCGGTAACGAATGGCCTTGTCCATGTCGACATCGGCCTTGATGCGAATCGGCGTACCCTGGAACAGACGGTCGAGTTTCTTTCCGTCGGCGTGAAACAATTTACCGATTCGCTCGCGCACGACTCCGGGATCCTGCCCCGGCAGGGTCTTGCCGGCGAAATAGACATCGTATCGTTCAAAGCTCATGCTGGCTTCCTGGCATGGATGGAGTGCGATTCCTGGCTATTATTATAGCCACGCTCAGTCGAACATCGAAACTATCATGCGCGCCTGGCGTCCGTGGTCGTGTCGCTCATCGTTATCGCGACGGCTTTACGGTTCTCTGGACAAGACGGCGCGCATGCTGGGTCCGAGTCCTGGCGGGCGGTGGGCTACCTCAAACCAAGGCGATCGGGGTCCTTCATGAATCTCAGCGGTTATCGGCTTCATCGGTTGAATCCAGCCTGGGAGCCGTGCGCGCACGAGATTTTGTTCCATACCTCCCGCTATGCGGGCGCGGCGGAACGCTGGCTGCGAGATCAGGCTGATCTACCGATGTTCTCGTTGCAGGGCTATCGGGCGCAATGTCTGGCGCCGGCGCAGCGATGCTTTGCCGGGGTGCTGATGACCTATCCATTGACTGTGGATACCAGCCGTTCGGTCTGTTGGTTCGCGCGCCAGGCCGCCAGCGGTCGACTGGCTTGCGCAGCCTGTGTCGCGGACGATTTTCTGCATTGTCCCCGGCATGCGCGCGCCGAGGTGTCGCTTGCGGACGTGGCGCCTTGCGACCCGTTCCTTAATATGGCTTCACGCCTACATCTGCGCGTCCGGATCGAGGGTAAGCGTGTGTGGGTGAGTTTCTCCAGACTTGTTTACTGGCTGGATGCTTCCAACCCCGTGATTCGTGGTAATCTGCAAGACGCTTTGAGCATGCTTGGGCGGCATGGCTATCGGCTATTTCCCAAGCGAGGTTGATGAGCGGATTTCCTGTGTTGCCCCCAACAAAATGGCCCATGTGTCGGCATTCGTTATTTGCTTGGTCGTGACGATATAAAATTATCGCTTCCATCATTGGTAAATTTATATGTAATGGAAAGCTAAAGTATTCGCATCGAAATGATCTGGAGCCTATACTGCCTCCGGCATGCAACAGACATGCTCCGCACCATGAAAGGTTGGAGAAGCCTTCCTCGTGAATCTTGATCGAGGTGGCATTCAGCGTTGTCTGGAGTGTGGTTTTTTCGGGGTATTTTTGTCGGAAAGCGAGGCTGATAAATACCGAAACTCCCGTG
>JALSSX010000131.1 GCA_026984055.1 Sedimenticola sp.
CGGCCTGTTCCGGCGTCGGTTGGTCTTTTGGGTCGTGGCCATCGTCCATTTCTGTGTTTCTGCTGCTTGGTCCGGCGTGGCAGGTTACCGGAATGCGGTTTGGCCAGACAAGCGCCGGTGGCCGATATGGCTTGATCCGCCAGTGGCTGACCCCATCTCTATCGGCACGTCCCGAATGCAAACAGGAAAGCCAAGCGAGCATGCGCCCGATCCGTTCGAACTTTGCCATCACGCGGTTGATCGTGCTGCCATACGCGGTGTTGTTGGCGCTGTACCTGTTGGTGGTGATCGGGGGCGGTGCCTGGCTGTATCTTCAGTTGCGCGAGGCGGAATCCCAGTTGCTGGTCGACGAGATGCTGGCCCGCTTGAACCCGGTGGTCGATCGGGTGGCGGCGACCGCCGGAGCACCGGACGACGCATCGCGTCTGGAAGCGGCGCGTGGTTTGTTCGAAATACTACCGGCCTTGCGCAAGGTCGCGCTGCGCGGAACCGAACGCGGCGTGGAGATGCGAGGCGATGCCGCAGGCTTGACAACCCGACCTGCGGTACCGCTACCGGTGGAAAGCCGGCGCGTCAGCGACGAACCACCGGTGGTCCACCGCCTGCAACAGGAATCCGATGCGGTGTTCGTGATTCGCTTCGATCTGCGGCCGGAGGGCGGTCCGCCGCTGCGCCTGGAGTTCGGCTTCGATCGCGTCCGGTTGTTGGCGCGGCTGGATGCCGCGCTGAGTGGCATCCAGAGCGCGGTGGCCGGTTTCGCGCTGGTCGGCGCGATCAGCATCCTGCTGGCGACCGGCATCACCTGGATGGCGATGCGCGCGACCCGGCGGATCGAAAGCCATTTCCAGCAGCTCTACCGGCGCGCTTCGTTGACCGAGATTGCCGCCGAGCTGGTGCATGAGTTGCGCAATCCGTTGATGGCCTTGCGTGGCAATGTCAGCGCGCTGCGCGTGGCGCCGGAACAGGCCGGTGAGATCGCCCGCGAGATGGACCAGGATATCGTCAGCCTGAACGATAAGCTCAGCGGTTTCCTGGCGTTGGCGCGCAGCGCCAGCGATACCGGAGGCTTCATGCCCGCCGACATCGGCGCGTTGATCGCCGATGCCGCGCGGCTGGCGGAACCGGTGTTGGCCGCGCGGGGTCTGACGCTGGAGATTGACGCGCCCCCGTTGCCGGAAGTGCCGGTCCGCGCGGAGGCGATTCGTGATGTGTTGCTGAATCTGATGCTGAATGCCGCGCGCAGTGGCCAGCATGATGGCGCGCTCCGGGTTCGTGCCTGGCCGCGGGAAGACGCGCTGCATGTCGCTGTCGAGGATCGCGGCGACGGCATCGATCCGGCGCTGTTGCCACGTCTGTTCGACGCCTTCTTCACCACCCGCGAGGACGGCAATGGACTTGGCCTGGCGATCGCACGTCGTGTGATCGCCGCGCATCACGGCCGGATCGCCGCGATGAATCGTGACGGTGGCGGCGCGCGTTTCGAGATCGTTTTGCCATTGAGACAACAGGAGCCACCCCACTGGTGGAAAGCACTGAAGAAGCATTACCGCGACTGAATGGCCTGAAGATCCTGGTCGTCGATGACGATGCCGCCATTTTGCGTAGTCTGAAACGCGTACTCGCCGGTCTGGGGGCGGAGGTCACCGGCGTCGGCGGTGTGCGCGAGGCGCGCTTGTCGCTGTCCGTCGCGCGCCCCGATGCCGTGCTGGCTGATCTGCAATTGAAGGACGGCAGCGGCCTGGATCTGTTGCCAGACTATCTGGCCGAATGCCCGCGCGGCACCTTCTATATGATCACTGGTCACGGTAGCGTCGACAACGCGGTGCGCGCGCTGCGGCGGGGGGCGCGTCATTATTTCGAAAAGCCGGTCGATCCGCTTGCCTTGGCGCGGCGCCTTGAAAGCGATCTTGCCGGTGCGCGGGAACGTGGCGATCTGGCTGAGACGCTGGCGCCCTATCTGACCTTCTGTGATGCGGCGATGGTCGAGGCGCTGCGCGACGCGCCGCGTTTTGCCCGCAGTCGCGAGCCGGTGATGATTCAGGGTGAGACAGGCACCGGCAAGGAACTGGTCGCGCATGCGCTACATGGCTTGAGTCTGCGCGCGAATGGGCCGTTCGTCGCGGTGAACTGCGGCGCCATCCCCGACAGCATGCTGGAGGCCGAACTCTTCGGCTATGAGAAGGGCGCCTTCACTGGCGCGAGCCGACAACATCGCGGACGTTTCGAGCAGGCCGACGGCGGTACCCTGTTTCTCGATGAGATCGGCGAGATGCCGGCTGCCGCGCAGGTGGCTTTGCTGCGCGTGTTGGAAGAAGGCGTGGTACACCGCGTCGGCGGCGAACGCGGCGTGGCGGTGGATGCGCGCATCGTCGCCGCGACCCATCGCGCCCTGGAGGAGCGTGTCCATGCCGGCTTGTTTCGCCAGGATTTGCTGTACCGTTTGAATGTGTTGCCGATCGAATTACCTGCATTGCGCGAGCGGCCTGCCGATATCGCCTTGCTGGCGCGTCATTTCCTAGAAAACAGCCTGCGCGACATGGAATGGCCGGGCAGCGCGCCGGTGTTTCGGCCCGAGGCCATTGCACGCCTGGAAGCCCACGCTTGGCCCGGTAACGTGCGCGAGTTGCGTAACCTGATGGCGCGCCTCGCGGTGCGCCTGCCCGAAGGTCTGCGTGAGATTGGCGCAGAACTGCTCGCGCCCCTGTTGCCTGGCGGCAAGGGCCGTGCTTCTTGTGGCGAGGGGGTGCTGATTCCGAGGGGTACGACGCTGGCCGATGCCGAATGGCTGTTGATCGATGCCGCATTGAAAGACAGTGGCTACCATCGCGGCAAGGCGGCCAGACAGCTCGGCATCGGCGAGCGTACATTGCGGCGCAAGCTTAACGATGCATGACAGGATGTGATATCGCCACGGCCAACCAAGCGTCGGAATCATCGCGCATGTCTTGTCGCCCCTGGCGATGTTGCTTTCTGTTGTGGGGAGTGGCCTTGCCGGGAACGATATGGCGTTGGGACGCCACACTATCGCCGATGGGCGAGGGCGCGCGATCAACGGGCCGGGACGACCTGTTTGATTGCCGGGTTGATAGCGTGAAAGTACGCGGTCGGTTGCCTGTGATTCGTCCACGGGAACGCCATGAGTACGTCCTTGTGGGCTTGGCCTCGGCTGGGAGGTAGGGTTTGGGAAATGCCGGGCGTATTTCCAGCGTCCTGCCTGGGGTATCTCGTAGTCGAACCACGGGCAACCTTTCATGATCCAGGCTGTTTCAGGCCCCGTCATGAAAATTGCTCCGGCCACTCTGGCCGCCGGGCATTTTTTCAAGGCGGCCGATTTGGCCGGATTCCAATGATGAAAATCGCTTGAAACAGCGATGGGCAGACCCTATATCGGCTTGGCACGCGGCTTGCTTCGTCTTCAAGGCAAAAGCCGCAAGACTTCTGATGAAACCAAATAGATAGAGGAGAAGAGGCCATGTTGGGTTTTGTTTCGGGCATTGACCGGGATCTGCTGCGCCAGTTCGAGCGCGTCAGCCAGCAGATGGAACGGATGATGGGTCTGCGTGGCGCCAACGGCATTCGTTCGGGTGGCGTGAATGCCTTTCCGGCGGTAAACCTCGGCGCGTCGCCAGAACAGGTGGATGTCTATGTGTTCGTCGCTGGCATGGATGCGGAAAAACTGGATATTTCTCTGCAACAGAATCTGCTGAGTATCTCCGGCGAGCGCAAAGCGGCGCTACCGGAGGATGCCCAGGTATACCGTAATGAGCGTTTCAACGGCGCGTTCCGGCGGGTCGTGACATTGCCGGAGGATATCGATCCGGATCAGGTCAACGCAAGCTATCGTGATGGTGTGTTGCATATCACCGTGAAGCGGAAGGAAGAAGCCAAGCCGCGTCAGATCCAGGTGAACTGAGCATCCGTGTGTAATCGAATCGGGAGATGAACCATGAGTGAAAACAAACATATCGAAGCCCAGGACCAGGAAAACTCAGCAATGCAGGCGCGAGGCGAGCCGGAATCGGTCATGTTGCCGCCAGTCGACATCTACGAGGATGCCAACGGTTTCACCCTGTTGGCCGACTTGCCGGGGGTGACTCGCGAGCGTCTCAATATCCAGGTCGACGGCAATGACTTGACCATCGAGGGCGAGGCCGCCATCGACATGCCAGAGAATATGGATGCGCTGTACGCGGATGTCGCCTCGACTCGCTACCAACGGCGCTTCACATTGAGCAGTGAGCTGGCGACCGATGATATCCGCGCGGAGATGAAGGATGGTGTGCTGACACTGCGTATGCCGAAGCGGGCGGAGTTACAGCCACGCAAGATTGAGGTCAGCGCGGGCTGACCGGATCTGCTTACGCTTTCGTGTGTGTTTGTCCGTGTGGCCATCGTCGACCCCGCTGGGTCGGCGGTGGCTTTTTCGCTCTTGGCGAAGCGTGACAAGCCCCGTCGGACAGTCGGGTTTTGTCACGCCTCACCCTGAGTCGAGCGGGCCATGGAACATTCGCTGATACTCTGTCTGCTTTCGGTGTTGTTGGTCGTGACGCCGGCCGTCGCGCTGTGTCGGCGCTTTGGCTTGTCGTCGGTGCTCGGCTACCTGGCTGGCGGTGTGTTCCTCGGCCCGTCGTTGCTCGGTTGGTTGCCGGCCAATGCCGATCTGCGTCGCCTCGCCGAACTGGGCGTGGTGTTATTGATGTTCACCATCGGTTTGGCGTTCTCACTGCCGCGTCTATTGGCGGCGAAGAGGCTGGTATTGGGCATCGGTGGTGCGCAGGTCGTGGTGACCACGTTGGCGTTTCTCATCGCGGGCATGTGGCTGGGCTTGGCGCCGACGCCGGCTTTCATTGTCGTTGGCGCCCTGGCGATGTCTTCCACCGCGCTCGTGCTGAAATTTCTGGGTGAGAATTGTGAGTTGACGGCGCCTCACGGGCGCATCGCCAGTGGTGTGCTGTTGTTCCAGGATGTCGCCACCGTGCCGTTGTTGGTAGTGGTCTCGATTCTCGCCGACGATCCGGCGCGGCTGGGTATTGAATTGGGCTGGGCGTTGGTGAAGACCGCATTGGTATTCACCGGCCTGGTCATTGTCGGGCGGCGCTTGCTGCCGCCCTTGCTGAACTGGGTCGCCGCGACACGCTCGCTGGAGTTGTTCATGCTCAGCGCGCTGTTGCTGGCCTTGAGCGCCGCCGGGGTCTCGTCATTGGCCGGGCTGGCACCGACCCTGGGCGCCTTCATGGCGGGCATGCTGCTTGGCGAGACGCCATTTCGGCGTCAGATCGAGGCGGATATTCGACCGTTTCGCGATCTGATGCTCGGGTTGTTCTTCCTCACCATTGGCGCGCGATTGGATGTTTCGGTATTCGGCCATGCGGCGGCTGGGGTGTTGCTGGTGTTGTTCGCGGCAGTGGTCGTGAAGGCACTGCTGGTCATGCCGCTGATCCGCGCTTTTGGGCATTCCCGCGCTGAGGCCTGGCGCGCGGGCATTGCCCTGGCGCAGGGCGGGGAGTTCGGTTTGCTGCTGGTCTCCAGCGGAATGTCGCTGAATCTGCTCGACGCGGATGTCGCCCAGCCGGTATTGGGCGGCTTGATTCTGAGCATGGCGCTGGCACCGCTGCTGTTGCGTTTCGACGCGCGTATCGCGGGTTGGTTGTTGCGTGACGAAAGGTTACAAGCCAGCTGTGATGTCGAGGCGCATATCGCCGATCATGGTGCTGCCTTCGATCGCCATGTGATTGTCTGCGGACTCGGTCGGGTCGGACAGAATCTGCTGGAGATACTCGATCAGGAAGGCATTCCGGGCCTGGCGTTGGACCTCGATCCCGAGCGCGTGCGGCAGGTTGTCGCGGCCGGTCGGCCGGTCTTTTTGGGTAATGCCGCGCAACCGGGCGTGTTGCGCGCGGCGGGCGTGGAACGCGCGCGCTGGGTATCAATCTACCGATACTCGCGCGTAGCACGCGGGGGCGCGACGACGCGGCGTTGAACGCCGCCGGGGCGGAGGTGTTCCCGGAAGGACTGGAGAGCAGTCTGGCCTTTGCGGGTCAATTGCTGATCTTGCTCGATTTGCCGCCGTCGCGGGTAGAAGCGCGGTTGAACCGGATTCGCGCGATGAGTCATACGCCGCTGCGCGCCTTCTTTCACGACAGCGACGCGATGCATGGCGACGGTGAGATGCTGGACTATCCAGAACAGATGCGGACGCTAGTGATCGATGAAGGGCATTTCGCGATTGGCCGGACGGTGCCGGAGTTGAACCTGACCGGTCAAGGTGTCGAACTCATTGATGTGCGGCGCGGCGCGGCGCGATACGCGTGCCGGGCCACTTGCTGGATGACCGGATTCGTGCTGGCGATGTGTTGGTGTTGAAGGGCAGCGACGCCGCGATGGAACGGGTGGCGGCGCGCTTGTTGGAAGGCGGCTGATGGGGTCGCCACGCATATCACGGAAAAGGCTGCGGTTCCTGTTGTCGTTCGGTCCGGCGCGTGCGCCTTGCGTGGTCTCCATGGCGTTTTTCTCGTCGCAAAGAGAAAATGCGATTGCCGCTTTGGTCACATTTTCCATCACTTATCGTGATCGAAAAGGGTGGGACATCCCTGTCCCATTCGGGCATCTTGATTTTTCGAGATGCCCTTGGGTAAGGATCCTGAATGCAGGAGATGAAATGACTGACCGTAGCTGACAGATGTCTGAGCAGTCAGGCTGGCCGGTTGCCGGGCCGCGAGGCGGCCATAATGGCCGTGTCCGCGGCCGGTGCGTTTGGGTGTATGTCGTAAATCATTGTAATTGAAAGAAGAAAATTGTGGCACGCTTCTCGCTATAGCGAGAGGCGATCGAACATTCAACCAACGAATAATCGAAAAGGAGTGACCATGATGAAGAAATCTGTCTTGAATCCCGTGTGTGCCGCACTGCTGAGTATCGGCTTGTTCGGGGCGACGCCATTGCTGGCGAAGGACACAGTAAAACCCGCGACGGCTCAGGCCGGCGCGCCCGTGAAATCTCCGGCCACTCGGTCGGTACAGGCCGATGTCGATAAACAATCCGCGAGCAAGGCGGCGGCAAAACGCGAGAATGTTATCAAGGAAGCGGTGGTTGCGATTGCCGAAACCGAGAAAGCGCTGAAAGCGCTGAATGATAACAAGAAAGACGAGGCGCTCGCCGCGTTGGAGAAGGCGACAGGCAAGCTGGAACTGGTGCTGGCGCGTGACCCGGCGTTGGCGCTGGCGCCCGTCGATGTTGAGCAGGCCACCTTCGATCTGCTGGCCAATACCAAGACCATCAAGGCGCTGATCTATGATGCCGAGAAAGCTATCAAGGACGGCGAGATCCAGAAGGCGAGGGCGATCATGATGAATCTTGCCAGCGAGGTTGTGTTCCGCACCACGAGTATTCCGTTGGCGACCTATCCGGATGCCATCAAGGCGATCACGCCGTTGATCGACGCCGGCAAGATCGACGAGGCGAAGGTCGGGCTGGAGGCTGCCTTGAGCACCCTGGTGACTTCGGTGGAGGTGATTCCGTTACCGATCGTGCGTGCTGGATACTTGCTGGGCAATGCCGAGAAGCTTGCCGAGAATGATAAGCGCGCGGATAAGGATAATCAAAAACTGGACGCGCTGTTGAAGGAAGCGCGGAATCAACTGGAAATGGCTGAATTGCTCGGCTATGGCGATAAAGATGCCTTCAAGCCGATGTACGAGCAGCTCGATGAGATCGAGGATAAGGCCAAGGACGGTAAGAGTGGCAAGGGTTGGTTTGCGAAGATCAAGAAGCAGCTTTCCAACCTGTTCTGATGGGTTGGCGGAAAAGGTCCATTTGCGGCCTTTTCCGCGGCTTGCCAGGAACGGAATCGCTTATGGGGATCTCGAATAATGCCTTCCATGGAATCTTTCTCGTCGCAAAGAGAAGATGCGATTTCCCGGTTCCTTAATTTTCAATGACTTGCAGTCATCGAAAATGGCGGCACCTCCCTGTACCGCACACAGGCCATTGAAAAATACCATGTAGCTACTCAGCTCACCACTGAAATGCGTCATCTCTGCGTTGGAAAATGGTCATTTACACCTGTAAACTCACATTTCCCGCCTTAATCTGACACATTTCAGCGGCAATCTGAGTAGTTACAATACCATTTATATAGCCTGTTAATGCCTGTTGACAGCCCCTGAGTATCCCGGGTTCTGTCAGGGGATACTTGAACATCAGTTGGCAAAACGCGGGCGCATCCCCATATTCGTGAATGAAGCATGGATTCAGGAGAAGAAAACGATGTCCACGTTGAAACAGTTTCGCAATGGCCTGAACGGGGCCTGGGATTCACTGTTGTATGGCTGGCAGCGGCTCTATCGACGTGCCGCCGGCGCGATCACTTGCTTCACGCCGGGTAAGCGGCAAAGCGGTAAGCGCTCGGGAGCCAAGGGTCGTGAATTGGCGCGACGCAATGCCGGGTGGGGTATTCTGGCTGCCGAGGTGTTCGACGACGCTGATCGTGTTATCGTCAGTGTCGAGGCGCCTGGCATGAAACGCGGAGATTTCGATATCGAGGTGGTCGGCAACCATCTTCTGGTGGTGCGTGGCGAGAAACACATGCGCCGCGAGCGTGGCGAGGGGGCTTACCGCATCAGTGAGTGCGCCTTTGGTCGTTTCGAACGGGCCATCCCATTGCCCGGCGCGGTTGAAGGCGGTAAGGCCTGCGCACGTTATAAGAAAGGCGTGCTGCGCATCGAACTGCCGAAGAAGGCGTCTGGCCAGCGCAAGCGGATCCAGGTCGAGACGGCCTGACCTTGCCACGGCGAGCCGCTCGGCTCGCCGTCCAACCGGTGTTTCCAATCGCGTCGCTCGGCGCGAAAATTCTTGAATTTTCCCCGTCTGGATCGTTTAATGGCCGTTTTTTTCCACGATGGCCGCCGCTGCCGATGCCAGCATCGGCGGTAGCCGGATTCCATAAGAGAAGCGACCCATGACTGAAACGCAGGATCTCGACCCCCAGGAAACCGACGAATGGCTCGAAGCGATCGATGCGGTGGTAGAGAATGAGGGGCCTGAACGCGCCCATTTTCTCATCGAGAAGCTGATCGACAAGGTCAGGCGTTCCGGCGCCTATCTGCCGTATACGCCGAACACGGCCTATCTGAACACGATTCCGGTGCATCAGCAGCCGCCGTTTCCCGGCGACAAGGCGATCGAGCGGCGTATTCGTTCGTTGATCCGCTGGAACGCGATGGCGATGGTCGTGCATGCCAACCAGATCTCCACCGAGCTGGGTGGACATATCGCCAGTTTTGCGTCGTCCGCGACGCTCTATGATGTCGGCATGAATCATTTCTTCCGCGCGCGAGGTGACGCGCATGGCGGCGATCTGGTCTATTTCCAGGGCCATTCGGCGCCAGGGATCTATTCGCGCGCCTTTCTCGAAGGCCGAATCACCGAGCGGCAGTTGCTGAATTTTCGCCAAGAGGCGCGCAACCATTACTGTGAAGATGACGAAAAGGGGCTTTCGTCCTATCCGCATCCCTGGTTGATGCCGGGCTTCTGGCAGTTTCCCACGGTATCGATGGGGCTGGGTCCTATCATGTCGATCTATCAGGCGCGCTTCATGCGCTACCTGCGCGATCGCGAACTGGCGGATACTCGTCGGCGCAAGGTATGGGCCTTCCTCGGCGACGGCGAGACCGATGAGCCAGAATCGTTGGGCGCGATCTCGCTGGCCGGGCGCGAGAAACTCGACAACCTGGTGTTCGTCATCAACTGTAACCTGCAACGCCTCGATGGCCCAGTGCGCGGCAACGGCAAGATCATTCAGGAACTGGAGGCAGTGTTTCGCGGCGCCGGTTGGAATGTCATCAAGGTGGTCTGGGGCAGCTACTGGGATCCACTGTTGGTGCGCGACAAGAGCGGCTTGTTGGTAAAACGCATGGAAGAGGTGGTCGATGGCGACTATCAAGCATACAAGGCGAAGGGCGGCGCCTATGTCCGCAAGCATTTCTTTGGCAAGTACCCGGAATTGCTCGATCTGGTCGCGAATATGTCCGATGAGGATATCTGGCGCCTGAATCGCGGCGGACACGATCCGCACAAGGTCTACGCGGCCTACAAGGCGGCCTCCGAGCATAAGGGCCAGCCGACCGTGATTCTGGCGAAGACGGTGAAAGGCTACGGTATGGGCGAGGCTGGCGAGGGGCAGAACATCACCCATTCGCAGAAGAAGATGGAAGAACAGGCATTGCGCGCCTTCCGCGACCGTTTCAATATTCCGATCAGCGATGAGCAGATCGCCTCGACGCCGTTCTTCAAGCCCGCCGAGGGCAGTCCTGAGGCAAAGTATCTAAAGGAGCGCCGCGAGGCCTTGGGCGGTCCGTTGCCCGAACGCCGCGCGGATGCCGAGCCGTTGCCGATTCCGCCGTTGCAGACCTTCAAGACGCTGCTCGAGGGCAGCGGTGAGCGCGAGATGTCGACGACCATGGCTTTTGTACGTTTTCTGACGCTGCTGGTGCGTGACAAGCAGATCGGCAAGCTGGTCGTGCCCATCGTGCCGGACGAGGCGCGCACCTTTGGCATGGAAGGCATGTTCCGTCAGCTGGGCATTTATTCGTCGGTCGGCCAGCTCTATGATCCGGTGGATTCCGACCAGGTGATGTACTATCGCGAAGACAAGAAGGGCCAGATCCTGCAAGAGGGAATAAACGAGGCTGGCGCGATGTCGTCGTGGATCGCGGCGGCGACCAGCTACGCGAATCATGGCGTGAACATGATTCCGTTCTATATCTTCTATTCGATGTTCGGTTTCCAGCGCGTCGGCGATCTGGCCTGGGCGGCTGGCGATATGCAGGCACGTGGTTTCCTGATCGGTGGCACCGCCGGGCGCACCACATTGGCCGGCGAGGGATTGCAACACCAGGACGGCCACAGCCTGCTTGCCGCGCAGACGATTCCCAACTGCGTCAGCTACGATCCGACTTTCGCCTATGAGCTGGCGGTGATCCTGCGCGACGGCATGCGCCGCATGTATCAGGAGCAGGAGGGCATCTTCTACTATGTCACGGCGATGAACGAGAACTACGTCCAGCCGCCGATGCCTGATGGCGTGGAGGAAGGTATCCTGAAGGGTCTGTATCTCTATCGGGAAGGTGGGCGTAAGAAGAAGCGCGTGCAATTGCTTGGCAGTGGCGCGATTCTGCGCGAGGTGCTGGAAGCGGCCCAACTGCTGGAGAAGGATTGGAATGTCTCCGCCGACGTGTGGAGTGCGACCAGTTTCAACGAGCTGCGCCGTGATGGCATCGGCGTGGAACGCTGGAACATGCTGCACCCCGATGACACGCCGCGCATATCCTATGTGACCCGCATGTTGAAGGATCGCAAGGGTCCGGTGATCGCCGCCACCGACTACATGCGTAACTACGCCGACCAGATCCGCCCCTACCTGCATCAGCACTATGCCGTGCTTGGCACGGATGGTTTTGGTCGCAGTGACATGCGTTCGGCATTGCGGGAGTTCTTCGAGGTGAATCGTTTCTATGTGGTGGTCGCCGCGCTGAAGGCGTTGGCCGATCTCGGCGAGATCGATGCGAAGGTTGTCGATCAGGCGATAGCGAAGTACGCGATCGACGCGGAAAAGCCGGATCCGGTAAGTCTTTGACGAGGGTGCAAGCATGACGATTCAAAAAGAAGTCCGACTGCCGGATATCGGTGATTTCAAGGATGTCGAGGTCATTGAACTGCTGGTCGCGGAGGGTGACCGGGTCGGTGTCGAGGATTCGTTGCTGACGCTGGAAAGCGACAAAGCTTCGATGGAGATTCCCTCGCCCCATGCCGGCACCATCAGCGCGTTGAAGATTGCCGTCGGCGACCGTATCAACGTCGGTGATGTCATTGCATTGATGGGGGTCGACGACGATGCCGCCGGCGACGAACCGCCGGCTGGGGAACCGGCGCCCGAGCCGGAGACAGCTGCGCTCGAAGAACCGGAGCTGATTCCTGCTGGCCAGCCGCCAGAGCGCCCGGCGCCCGTGCCGCCGATGCCCATGGGTAGCGGTGGCAAGCCCCATGCCAGTCCTTCGGTGCGGCGTTTCGCGCGTGAGTTGGGCGTGGATCTGAACTTGGTTGGCGGCTCCGGTTTGAAGGGGCGCATCACCAAGGACGATGTCCAGCGCTTCGTCAAATCGACGATGTCCGGCGCCGCTGCGCCGGCGGCGGGTGGCGCGATGTCGATGCCGAGCACGCCAGTGATCGACTTCAGCCAGTTTGGCGAGATCGACGTGCAACCGCTGGGGCGGATCAAGAAGCTCAGCGGCGCGCATCTGCGCCAAAGCTGGATCAGTGTGCCGCACGTCACCCAATTCGACGAGGCGGATATCACTGATCTGGAAGCTTTTCGCAAGGCGCAGAAGGAGGTGGCGGCGAATCGGGAGATCCGTCTGACCTTCATGCCGTTTCTGATGAAGGCTGTGGCCAATGCGATGGCCGCGATGCCGGAATTCAACAGTTCACTGAGTCCGGATGGCGAAAATCTGATCCTCAAGCGCTATGTGAATATCGGTGTCGCGGTGGATACGCCGAATGGCTTGGTCGTTCCGGTCATCAAGGATGTGGACAAGAAGGGCGTCTTCGAACTGGCCGGCGATCTGATGGCGATCAGCCAGAAGGCGCGCGACGGCAAGTTGGCGCCGGGTGATATGCAGGGCGGCTGTTTCACGATATCCAGCCTGGGTGGTATCGGCGGCACCCAGTTCACGCCGATCGTCAACGCGCCCGAGGTGGCGATCCTCGGCGTCAGCCGTTCCGGCATGAAGCCAGTCTGGAACGGCGCCGAGTTTGCGCCGCGCATGATCCTGCCATTGGCCCTGTCTTATGATCATCGTGTCATCGATGGCGCTCAGGGTGTACGCTTCACGACTTATCTGAGCGGCCTGCTGTCGGATATCCGCCGGCTGCTGCTATAGCCCGTCACGGAGAGAGAATATGAGCCAACTGGTTGATGTGACCCTGCCCGACATTGGTGATTTCGACGCGGTCGAGGTCATCGAGATTCTCGTTTCGCCGGGCGATGTGGTCGCCGCCGAGGATTCCTTGTTGACGCTGGAAAGCGACAAGGCAACGATGGAGATACCCTCACCCCATGGCGGCACGGTGAAGGAACTGAAGGTTGCTGTGGGCGACAAGGTGGCCAAGGGGGATTTGCTGATGACGATGGCATTGGCCGGCGACGCGCCGACCGACGCCTCGCCCGGGAAGGCCGCGCTGCGGCATGGGGCCAGCGAGGCGCCTGATGCGGTGGCGGTCGCCGCTCCGGCCGGTGATGGCGACATGCATGCCCAGGTCGTGGTGCTCGGTGCCGGACCGGGCGGATACACCGCTGCATTCCGCGCGGCGGATCTCGGTTTGAAGGTTATCCTGATCGAACGTTATGCGTCGCTCGGCGGTGTCTGCCTGAACGTCGGCTGCATCCCGTCGAAGGCCTTGCTGCACACCGCCGATGTCATCAACGCGGCGGCCGAGTTGGCGGGCATGGGCGTCAGCTTCGCCAAGCCGAAAGTCGACCTCGACCAGCTTCGCCTCGGCAAGGACAAGGTCGTTGGCCGCTTGACCGGCGGGCTGAAGGCATTGGCCAAGCAGCGCAAGGTCGAAGTCGTGACCGGCGTCGCGCGCTTCGAGTCGGCGAACAGCCTGCTGGTCGAGGGCGCCGACAGCGCAATCCGTGTCGGCTTCGACAATGCGATCATTGCCTGCGGTTCCAGCGCGGTGCGTATCCCGTCGTTTCCGAACGATGACCCGCGCCTGATCGATTCGACCGGCGCCCTGGCATTGGAAGACATCCCGAAGTCGATGCTGGTGATTGGCGGCGGCATCATCGGCCTGGAGATGGCCACGGTGTACAGTACCCTTGGCACGAAGATCGATATCGTCGAGTTGCAACCGGGGCTGATCCCGGGTTGCGATCCGGATCTGGTGCGGCCGTTGCGGAAACGCCTGAGGCAGCGTCTGAATGCCATCATGCTGGCGACCCAGGTGACTGCCATCGAGTCGCTGAAGAAGGGTTTGAAGGTCAGCTTCGAAGGCAAGAACGCGCCGGATGGCCCGCGAACCTACGACAAGGTGCTGGTCGCCGTTGGCCGGCGACCGAACGGTGCGTTGATCGATGCCGGCAAGGCTGGCGTGCGGGTCGACGAGCGCGGCTTCATCCCGGTGGACGCGCACATGCGTACCAATATTGCGCATATCTTCGCGATCGGCGACGTGGTCGGTAATCCGATGCTGGCACACAAGGCGACGCACGAGGCTAAGGTCGCCGCCGAGGTCATCGCCGGCCACAAGGCGATATTCGACCCGCTGACGATCCCGTCGGTTGCCTATACCGACCCGGAGATCGCCTGGATGGGCCTGACCGAGAGCGACGCGAAGGCGAGTGGTGTGAAATACGAAAAAGCGGTGTTTCCATGGGCTGCCAGCGGACGCGCGCTTGGCATCGGACGCGACGAGGGCATGACCAAGTTGCTGTTCGACCCGGAGACCCAGCGTATCCTCGGCGCCGGCATCGTCGGTGTGAATGCCGGTGAGCTGATCGCCGAAGCGGTGCTTGCGTTGGAGATGGGTGCCGATATAGCAGACATCGGCCTGACCATCCATCCACACCCGACACTCAGTGAGACCCTGTGCTTCGCCGCTGAGGTTGCGGAAGGTAGCATCACCGATATACTTCCATCAAAGAAGCGTTAGCGCGAAAGTCGCTTGTCGGTTGCCTATGATTTGTCCACGTGAATGCCGTGGGTACGTCCGTGTAACAGGCTGTTGAAAAAGTCCTTCCATGGACTTTTTCAACAAAGGAAGCGGAAAATGCGATTTCCCGATTTCTTCATTTTTTAATGACTTGCACTCATCGAAAATGGCGGTACATCCGTATACTGCACACAGGCCGTTGAAAAATGCCATTTTTCAACGGCCTGTTAGGCTTGACCTCGGCATAACCGACAGGGAAGTGGGGCGTGCTGGAAATGTCGGGAGTATATCCAGCGCCATGTCTCCTCGCGCCTTGCCAGGAACGAAATGGCATGCACTTGAAATCCGATGTTCGATTAGTCGTGCTCACATGAGTCCGCGGCGGTCATGGCGGTTTTTGCATCAGGATATCAGCATATAGGGTTATTTTAACCTTATGATCTGGATCGATTTTCTGTTTCCCTTAGTACCATAGTGGAGTAAGGTGCATAGCCAATTCCACAATGGGAGGAAGGTATGGAAATCCTGAGCTATATCGCCTATGCCGTACTGAGTAT
>JALSSX010000132.1 GCA_026984055.1 Sedimenticola sp.
TGACTCATCGTAATCTGCTCCTCTGCCACGGGCCCCTCCTGAAACCAAAAGGGGACATTTTAGAATTGGACAAAGAGGACATTACTGCTTTGGGCTAACACGGGCTTCTCGTGCCTTGCCCTCGAATTGTGATATTATTTAGCGCCCCGAGGGGCGCCTTTTTCGTTGGTGATGAGTGACAAACCCAGGCAAGCGCCTGCCGATGGCGTCCTGGCTCCGGCGAGCTACTTGGCGCTGTCACGCGTCCGCTTCTCGTTCGCTGGCTTGATCCGGAAGATTCATGAACCTCGCATATCCTTGTTCGTCGGCTGATGCCGCAAGGCGATGCCCTTGCGCAATGCCGTCCGGATCGTTTAGCGATGACGCGGAGCACAGTTGCTGAACATGCGACTCGTCGCCGCTATCGAGTACGATGGCAGCCGCTTCCACGGCTGGCAGGCGCAGGGCGATGTGCGTACCGTGCAGGAAAGTCTGGAAGCCGCCTTGTCGCGCGTGGCCGATGGTCCTGTACGGGTGCAATGCGCCGGTCGTACCGATACCGGCGTGCATGCGACCGGCCAGATTGTGCATTTCGATACCCAGGCGCGACGCGAGCCGCGCAACTGGTTGCTCGGCGCCAATGTGAATCTGGCGAAAGACATGAGCCTGCTCTGGGTCAAACCAGTTCATGATGACTTCAATGCCCGTTTCAGCGCGACCGGGCGTGCTTATCGTTATATCATCCTGAATCGCGAAAGCCGTTCCGGTCTGTTGCACCGGCGGGTCACCTGGATGCGCGGGCGACTGGATGTCGAACGCATGAACCGAGCGGCAAGGATGTTGCTCGGCGAACACGACTTCTCGTCATATCGCGCCCTGGGCTGTCAGGCCAAGTCACCGGTGCGCGAGATTCGCCACTTGGAACTGCGTCGCCACGGCGACTACATTGTGATGGATATCGAGGCAAACGCCTTTCTGCACCACATGGTGCGTAACATCATTGGCGTGCTGGCGGCGATCGGACGTGGAGACGCCGCCGTGGGCTGGGCGGCGGAGATACTTGCGCTGCGTGATCGCCGTCAGGGAGGGGTCACCGCGAAACCGGATGGTCTGTATCTGGTACGCGTCGATTACCCGGCGCGCTTTGGGATTCCAGCCGGCGAGCCGCCGGTGTTCTGGGCGCATTAGCAGGATGTTGAAAAAACCCTTCCATGGACTTTTTCAACGACGGAAGCGGAAAATGCGATTTCCCGGTTCCTTCATTTTCAATGACTTGCCGTCATCGAAAATGGCGGTACATCCTTGTAGCACACACAGTCCGTTGAAAAATGCCATTTTTCAACGGACTGTTAGCCCGGATTTCTCGCCGGGTCGCGTAGTGAACGGGTGAGAAATCCGGGTTAGGGCCTGTTAATACGAAACCAAAGGGTTCTGTCCCGACGGCGGGTGTCGTTTCCATCATGAAGATTGGCGCAATGGCGCGGAGGGATGATTTCCAATGAGAACGCGGGTCAAGATCTGTGGAATCACTCGTCCGGAGGACGCCGACGCTGCGGCGCGTGCTGGAGCGGATGCCATCGGCCTAGTGTTCTATCCGCCGAGTCCGCGTCATGTCGACCTTGCCCGGGCGGCGCGGATTGCGCGCGGCTTGCCGCCCTTCGTCAGCGTGGTCGCGTTGTTCGTCAATGCCGATCATGAACAGATCGAAGAGGTGCTGGCGTCGCTGCCGGTGGACATCATCCAGTTTCATGGCAGCGAGTGTCCAGACTATTGCGCCGGCTTCGGAAAACCGTGGCTGAAGGCAATCGCGATGAAAACGGGCGTGGATCCACTGGCCGAGGCGGAACGCTATGCGGCGGCTTCGGCGCTGTTGGTGGACACCTACCGTCCTGGCGTGCCCGGAGGCACCGGCGAGGCCTTCGACTGGCGGCGCATCCCGGCCGAGCTGGCCGGGCGCATCGTGCTGGCCGGTGGCTTGAGGCCGGACAATGTTGCCGAGGCGGTGCGCCAGGTACGCCCGTGGGCGGTCGATGTCAGTGGTGGCGTCGAACGAGGCAAGGGCATCAAGGACGCGCAAAAGATCGCGGATTTCATACAGCAGGTAAAACGAGCGGATGAACGATATGACTGATTTTCACACGATGCCGGATGCGCGCGGACATTTCGGCGACTATGGCGGCCTGTTCGTCTCCGAGACGCTGATGGAAGCGCTTGGCGAACTGCGCGATGCCTACGAGACATACCTGAAAGATCCGGATTTTCTCGCCGAACTGGATGCCGACCTGCAACACTATGTCGGCCGTCCGTCGCCGATCTATTTCGCCGAGCGCTGGAGCCGCGAGCTTGGTGGCGCGCGGATCTTTCTGAAGCGCGAGGATCTGAATCACACCGGCGCGCACAAGGTCAACAACACCATCGGCCAGGCATTGCTGGCGAAACGTCTAGGCAAGACACGCATCATCGCCGAGACCGGCGCCGGTCAGCACGGCGTCGCGACCGCCACGGTTGCCGCGCGGCTTGGCCTGGAATGCGTGGTCTACATGGGCGAGGTCGATGTTGCCCGGCAGGAGGCAAACGTCTATCGCATGCGCCTGCTAGGTGCCGAGGTCAGAAGCGTATCGTCCGGCTCGAAGACGTTGAAAGACGCGCTGAACGAAGCGATGCGCGACTGGGTGACGAACATCGACGACACCTTCTACATCATCGGCACGGTTGCCGGACCGCATCCCTATCCGGCGATGGTGCGTGATTTCCAGGCGGTGATCGGCCGCGAGGCGCGCGAGCAGATCCAACGGATGACCGGTCGCCTGCCGGATGCGCTGATCGCCTGCGTCGGCGGCGGCTCCAATGCGATCGGTCTGTTCTATCCATTTTTGAACGACAAGGGCGTCGACATTCATGGTGTCGAGGCCGCCGGTGACGGCCTGGAGACCGGTCGGCATGCCGCGCCCTTGTGCGCCGGCCAGCCGGGCGTGTTGCATGGCAACCGTACCTATCTGATGGAAGACAGGGACGGTCAGATCATCGAGACCCATTCGATCTCGGCTGGCCTGGACTACCCCGGCGTTGGCCCGGAACACGCCTGGTTGAAGGATGTCGGGCGGGCGAATTACGTCGCCGTGACCGACGACGAAGCGCTTGCGGCGTTTCATGCGCTGACGCGGATCGAAGGCATTATCCCGGCGTTGGAATCCAGTCATGCCTTGGCGCATGCCGTCAAGCTCGCACCGGACCTGTCGCCCGAGCACATCCTGTTGGTCAATCTGTCCGGTCGCGGTGACAAGGATATGCACACCGTTGCCGCGCGCGAGGGGCTGAAGCTATGAATCACCGCCTGAAGAACCGTTTCGACAAACTG
>JALSSX010000133.1 GCA_026984055.1 Sedimenticola sp.
TTTCTCCACCGCGCTGATCGCGACCCGCGCCGGCAATCTGTTCACTACCCATACCCCGGTGGATGCTGGTTTCGATCGCTTCGATCCAGCGCTGCTGGAGCGCTACCTTGGCGCCTGGGCCGAGGATGCCGGAATCGGCCGCGACGCGCTGCTCGCGCTGGGTCGAGCCGATCCAGAAGACAGCGGTGAAGCCTTCAACATGGCTTGGTTGGCGATCCATGGCAGTGGCGCGGTGAACGGCGTCAGTCGGCTGCATGGCGAGGTCAGCCGGCGTCTGTTCCAGACACTGTTTCCACGCTGGCCGGGCGACGAGGTACCGGTCGGCCATATCACTAACGGCGTGCATGTCCCCAGTCGTGATGCGCCCGAGAGCGACCGCCTGTGGACCGAGGTCAGTGGCAAGGAACGCTGGCGCGGCGATCTGCGCGAGATCCGTGAGGTCATGCCGAAGATGCGTGATGCCGACCTATGGGAGATGCGCGCGCGCAATCGCCTGCGTCTGATCGACTGGGTGCGCCAGCGCGACGCGGGATCGCGCGCCAGCATGCCGCGTGCTGACAACGCCTTGGACCCGAACGCGTTGACCTTGGGCTTCGCGCGGCGTTTTGCCACCTACAAGCGCCCGAACCTGCTGCTACACGATCCCGAGCGTCTGCATGCCCTGCTGACTAACACCAACTATCCGGTGCAGTTGCTGATCGCCGGCAAGGCGCATCCCCGGGATCACGAGGGGCAGGCGATGATCCGCGAATGGATACACTTCATCCGCGATCGTGGTCTGCAACGCCATGTCGTTTTCCTTGTCGACTATGATCTGCTCGTTGCCGCCTATCTGGTCGAGGGCGTGGATCTGTGGATCAACACACCGCGCAGGCCGTGGGAAGCCTGCGGCACCAGTGGCATGAAGGTGCTCGTCAACGGTGGCCTGAATCTGTCCGAACTCGACGGCTGGTGGGCCGAGGCATGGCGTCCGGGGGTCGGCTGGGCGCTCGGCGACGGCTGCGAGCACGGTGCCGGTCCCGAATGGGACGCGCGCGAGGCCGAGTGCCTCTACCAGCGGCTCGAGCAAGCGGTCATCCCCGCCTTCTACCAGCGCGACACCCAAGGTATCCCGCAACGCTGGACCACGCTGATGCGCAACAGCATGGCCGAGTTGACGCCGGCTTATTCCAGCAACCGCATGCTGCGCGATTATGTCGAACAACACTATCTGCCACTTGCGCGGGCCTATCACGAGCGCGCTGCGCGAAGCGCCGACGAGGCCCGGGCGATCCAAGCTTGGCGAAAACGCTTGCAAGGCCAGTGGCAAGATATCCACTTCGGCAACCAACGGGTTGACAGTGACGAGAAACATCACTACTTCCACGTTCAGCTGTATCTCGACGATCTTGATCCCGATGACGTGCGCGTCGAGCTCTACGCCGAAGCCTTGCCAGGAGGCGTGCCGGAGCGGCGCCCACTGAACCGGATCGAGCGGTTGACCGGCGCCGTGAACGGCTATCTGTACGAGATAGTCGTGCCAGCGCAGCGCGCGGTCGGGGACTATACCGTGCGCGTCGTGCCAAACCATCCCGGGGTGGCGATACCGTTGGAAGAGCATCGCATATTGTGGCAGAGATGAGTCCGGGAAGAAGGGGGACGCCGCGATGATAACGCCGCTGGGTGGAAAAAGCGTTTCAGCCCATTGGTTTCGTGGTAACTGCTCAGCTCACCACTGAAATGCGCCATCTCTGCGTTGGAAAATGGTCATTTACATCTGTAAACTCACATTTCCCGCCTTGATCTGACACATTTCAGCGGCAATCTGAGCAGTTACAGCATGATTTTCCTACTTTCTGAGTAATTACGTTTCGTGTTGACAGGCCCTGAATCCGACGTTCGATGGTCCATGGCGATTGGCATCTGGCAAGCCTATTCGCTGGTCTTCTCTGTCTTGGTGTTTCCCCTCTCGGTATTTTCTTCGTCAGGTTCGACACGCTCCGCCATCGGTGGCGTAACGGCTTCGGCCTTGTGGCCTTCGGTGAGCAATACGGTGAATGCGGAGGCATCGCCGGATAGCGAGCGGGTTGCCAGTTCGGCGATGACGACGGCGATCATGCCTGGCAGGATGATGTTCAGGTTGCCGGTGAGTTCCATCAATGCGACCAGCGCGGCGAGCGGCGCGCGCAATACAGCGCCCATCATCGCGACCATGCCGATCATTGTATAAAAGCCACTGGAGCCGGCGTACCACGGATACCATTGCTGCGCGAGACCTTCAGCGATGGCGCCGATGGCGCCGCCAATGATCAGCGACGGGCCGATCAAGCCGCCGGGGACGCGTGCGCCAACGGATATGGCGGTGGCGATCAGTTTGGCGACCAGGATGATCAGCAGGGTGGAGCCGAGGACGTGGTTCTCCAGCATGCGATCCAGGGTGTCGTAGCTGACGCCCATGATCTGCGGCGCCCATTGCGCGAGCAGGCCGGTGACCAGTCCGGCGGCGAGCAGGGCGTAAAGCGGTCGCCAGCGCAGGGTCAGGCGCGCGGTGTGTTGGCAGCCAGCGATGAATGCCGAGGCGAGCACGCCAATGACTAGCCCGAGTAGCATGATGACCGGTAGTTCCGACAACGAGCCGATTGCCAGCGGCGGCACGGCGAAGGCTGGTGAATGGCCGTAGACCAAGCGCGAGAATACCGCGCCGATCACCGAGGCGACGATCACCGGCACGATGTGGTTGACCGCGTAGCGCACGCGCAAGACTTCGATGACGAAGATCACACCGGCCAGCGGAGTGTTGTAGGCGGCGGCGATTGCGGCGGCGCCACCGGCGGCGGCGAGTAGATAATCCTCATCCTCGTCGAGACGCATGCGCCGGCCGATCAGCGCGGCGTTGGCCGCGCCCAGATGCACGCCGGGGCCTTCGCGGTCGACCGAATGGCCGGACAGTATCGCAATAATGCCGCCGAAGAACTGCACCAGGGCATTGCGGAACGGCAGGCTCTGCTTGCGGAAGCGCAGGTAGTCGATGACATGCACGATGCCGACGCCGCGATTGGCCTGTGGCAGACGTTCCAGTATCAAGCCGAGCAGCAGGGCGCCGCCCAGTGGCAGTGCCAGCCGTGCCCAGCCGGACAGGGCCTCGTAGTTGCCGATCTTGCCATCGGGCAGGAAGTAATGCTGGCCTATCTCGATACTGGCGCGGAACGCCAGCACCAGCATCGAAGCCATGAAGCCAGTCAGCGCGCCGAGCAGCGCGATGCGGATCAGTCCGCGGTCAAGCATGCTGGCGATCGCTGCTCATCCGATGCGCCAGATCAGGACAGTCGCTTGTATTTGATGCGATGCGGCCGCTCGGCCGCATCGCCGAGCTGGCGTTTGCGATGCGCCTCGAAGTCGCTGTAGTTGCCCTCGAACCATTCTGTCTGGCTGTCGCCCTCGAAGGCCAGAATGTGGGTTGCGACACGATCGAGAAACCAGCGGTCATGCGAGATCACGACCACGCAGCCGGGGAAGTTCAGGATCGCCTCCTCCAGCGCGCGCAGGGTCTCCACGTCCAGATCGTTGGTTGGCTCATCGAGCAGCAGTACGTTGCCGCCGCTCTTCAGCAGCTTCGCCAGATGCACCCGGTTGCGCTCGCCGCCAGACAGATCGCCGATGCGTTTTTGCTGATCCGATCCACGAAAGTTGAAGTGTCCGACATAGGCGCGCGATGGCATCTCGAAACGTCCGACCTGGATGATGTCGAGTCCATCGGAAATTTCTTCCCAGACGGTCTTGCTGGCATCCAGCGCGTCACGGCTCTGATCGACATAGGCGACCTGCACGGTCTCGCCGATGCGCAGCTCGCCGCCATCGGCTGTTTCCTGACCGGTCATCAGGCGGAAAAGGGTGGTCTTGCCAGCGCCGTTCGGGCCGATGATGCCGACGATACCACCTTTCGGCAGATTGAAGTTCAGGTCGTCGTAGAGCATCTTGTCGCCAAACGCCTTCTTCAGATGCCTGGCCTCGAAGACCAGGTCGCCGAGCCGTTCGCCGGGTGGGATGTAGAGAGAGTTGGTTTCGTTGCGTTTCTGGAAATCCTGCGACTGCAGCTCGTCGAAACGCGCCAGGCGCGCCTTGCTCTTCGCCTGCCGGCCCTTCGGGTTGGAACGTACCCATTCCAGCTCGGCCTTCATCGCCTTCACGCGGGCCTGTTCTGTCTTCTCTTCCTGTTCCAGGCGCGCCTCTTTCTGTTCCAGCCACGATGAATAATTCCCTTCCCACGGGATGCCGTGGCCACGGTCCAGTTCCAGAATCCAGCCGGCGACGTTGTCCAGAAAATAGCGGTCATGGGTCACCGCGACCACGGTGCCGGGATATTCGTGCAGAAAGCGTTCCAGCCAGGCGACGGATTCGGCATCCAGGTGGTTAGTCGGTTCGTCCAGCAGCAACATGTCGGGCTTGGACAGCAGCAGCTTGCACAGCGCCACGCGGCGTCTTTCGCCGCCGGAAAGGGTGTTCACGTCGGCATCCCAGGGCGGCAGGCGCAAGGCATCGGCCGCGACTTCCAGGGTGCGCTCCAGATTGTGCCCGTCGGCGGCTTGCAGGATGTTCTCCAGGCGCGCCTGTTCGGCGGCCAGGGCGTCGAAATCGGCGTCCGGCTCGGCGTAGGCGGCGTACACCTCGTCAAGTTTGGCCTGCGCCTCGGTGATCTCGGCCAGGGCCTCTTCGACGTTGCCGCGCACGTCCTTTTCCGGGTCCAGCCGTGGCTCCTGCGGCAGATAGCCGATCTTGATGCCCGTTTGTGGCCGCGCCTCGCCTTCTATCTCAGTGTCGAGGCCGGCCATGATGCGCAGCAGGGTGGATTTGCCCGAGCCATTCAGGCCGAGCACGCCGATCTTCGCGCCGGGGAAGAAAGACAGAGAGATGTCGCGCAGAATCTCGCGTTTGGGCGGCACGACCTTGCTCACCCGGTTCATCGTGAAAATGTACTGTGCCATGCGTTGATCCGTACTGAAGTTCAGTCGGCCATTCTCGCACAGCATGGCGGGAATCCGAAACCCGCCCTGGTCTGTCATCGGCATGCCCAGCCAGATGTCGGATCCAGTCTGCGCGCCATCTGGTTGCAGGCTGGGCGCGAGGAACCCGCGCGGCCATTCCCCGCAACACCGCAGGAGGTGAAGGGGGCGTGCAATAATTTCAACATTTGGCTGGCCGTGGCTATACAATAGAGCTCATGGGTTTTCGCCGCCGTTGGCCTGCGGGAATCCCGAGGATGGCCGAGTGCCGGTATTCCGTGTTTTATTCTTCCGCCGCCCGTGACGTGCGTCATTTCATCTATTCGGAGGTTAATATGCAATTGGCAGATACCCCGATCCATGGAACTGTCCTGAGATTACCCCGGGTTCGCCGCTCGTTGCCGCTGGCGGTTCGCTGGACATTCAATATCGCCGCGTTGATTGCCCTGGTGATGATGGTGCTGGGTTGGGTGCTGATCGAGAAGCAACGCGCCAGTTACTACGAACAGACAGCTTTGCTTGGCCAAGTGATCGCCGACCAGCTTGCCGACGCGGCCTCAGAACCACTGATGGCTGGCGACAAGTTCGCATTGAAGCTGCTGTTGTCGCGGCTGCGCGATCACCGCCTGATCCGCGGCATGCAGGTCGTGGATTATGAAAACGGAGTGCTGGCGGCGGAGGGTGAGGTTGACGCGCCGGGCCAGCCGGTATCCGACGGTCGGTACTTCGATGCCAAGATCCGCTATCAAGGCGTGCCGGCTGGCGAGGCGCGCATCTTCGTCGATACCAGTGCGCAGAAGGCGCATCTGCGCGATCTGGTCGGGGTGCTGATCTGGACGACCCTGGGCCTGATCGGCGCCGGCGCGCTATTGGCGTTTCCGTTGGCGCGGCGTCTGTCGCGGCCGATCACCCAGCTGGCCGAGGCCGGCGAGGCGTTGCGCCGTGGTGATCCGGTGGTGCTCGACGGGCGCGAGCGCAACGACGAGATCGGTATCGTCGCGAAGCGTTTCCTGGAACTAGCTGAAGGCATGGCGCGCAAGGAACAGGCGGAGAACGCGCTGTCGCGCTATGTGTCGGCGGATGTCGCCGAGGATATCCTCTCCGGTCGCATGGATCACCGGCTGGGCGGCGAAACGATAGAGGGCAGCGTGTTGTTCTGCGATATCGTCGGTTTCACCGCACTTTCCGAATCCTTGCCGCCGGAGGAAGTCAGCGCGCTGCTGAACGACTATTTCCGTCATTTCACCCTTGCCAGCGCCAGTTGCGGAGGCATGGTCGACAAGTTCATCGGCGACTGTATCGTTATCGTCTTCGGTGTGCCGAGGCAGGATCCGGACCACGCCTTGCACGCGGTGATCTGCGCGGTGTTGATCCAGACGCTGGCGGATCAGCTCAGCCGCCGGCGCGAGGCCGCCGGCCTGCCAACCGTGTGTTTTCGCATCGGCATCAACAGCGGTAGCATGCTTGCCGGCAATCTGGGCTATGAGGAACGCATGCAGTTCACCGTCATCGGCGATACCGTCAATGTGGCCTCTAGACTCTGCGATCTGGCCAACCCCGGTGGCATCATGATCACTGGCGAAACCGCCAGTCACCCACGAGTGGGTCGTCTCGCCAGCCCGATGGAGCGTAGCCCGGTCAAGGTAAAAGGGCGCAGTACCTCGGTCAGGCCGTTTCAGGTCGATGCCGAGGCCATTGGCGAGGAAGCTCGCATACAGGAGCATCTGCGGAACATCTTTGGAACCTCCTGAATGCGTATCGTTGTATTTTTTATGCTGATCCAGCTTGCCGGTTGCGCTACCGGGCCGCGAGACTGGCTGTTTCACCGGAAGCATGCCCCGACGCCGGAAGAGACGCTGGCAAAGGCCAAGACGCTGCGTGCGGCGGGACGCTGGGAAGCCGCGTTGGCGGTGTTGCGGCGCGGCGTCAAGCGCTATCCTGAACGTTCGGAACTGCTTCTCCGCCTGCGCGCGTTGGATCGGGAATGGCAAGCCAAGCGCCTGTTGCTGGAGGATCGCCTGCTGGCGACCCAGCTTGCGTCCATGCTGACGCGGCGCAAGTTGCTGGGCCAGTTGGAACAGGCCGAACAATACGACTTGATCAACCAGTCTCGTCTGGCATTGCTGGATTCCGGACTGCACCAGTCGCGTGGCGCGCTACTAGACTGCGCGCGACGGCAGGCCACGCGAGATGTACGGTTGGCGCGCCAGTGCGCGCGGCTCGCCGCCGAGATCCAAGCGGACGCGGAAAGTGCGGCTTTGCTCGATCGGTTGGTGGCGGAATCCAAGCCAAGGGCGCAAAAGAAGGTGACGACACGCGGGCGGCGCAAGTCGGGCGCTGCCGCCGCAATGGGCAGGGCCAAGGAGAAATCGGCGAGGAAGAAAGCGCTGACGCGGGTGCTGGATCAGGCCGAGGCGCTGTTGAACACCGGCGCGCTAATTAGTGCGTTGGAGCAGTTACAGCGCGCCGAACAGTTGGATGCGGACGATGTCCGTTTCCAGACCCTGCGTAATCGGGCACGCCTCGAAGCCCGTCATCAGGTCATGGAACTGACTGCGCTGGGCGATCGCCTGTACCGCGAGGAACATTTGCAACCGGCGCTCGCCATCTGGCGCATTGCTCAACGCCTCGCGCTCGACGACGCGATGCTGAAGGAGAAGATTGAACGCGCCGAGCGCATCGCCGCAAAGCTGGAACGCATCCGCGCGAAACAGCGGCCGGTGCCGGCCGACGCTGGGGCGGCGACACCGCCCGCGGAGACGCCAGCGTTACCAGCGAAGCCGGCAGGCGTGCCGCCGGCTTCGTCGGCCGCACAGACCCTCGAGCCTACGCCGGAAGAGATGACCGTTCCGTGACCCGCGCCGGCCGCTCGCGGTTCAAGGTATCGCCGCGGCCAGTCGAATGTTTCGGCGGCGGGATGTCCGAGGCTTTTCCGCTACAAATGCTTGCGTAACCGTTCGAAGCCGGCCTTGATCTCATCCACCAGCAGGCTGGCGGCGCTGCCGACATCCTCGGCTACTTCGCTGGCCGCCCCGGCCAGTTCGTCGCGCTTGGCATAGAGTGTTTTCAAGCGTTCCTCGATATTTTCCCATTCTTCCTTCAGCTCGGCTTTCGCGAGATGCGCCTGCACGCGCAGTTCGTCGCGTTCCTGTTTCAGTATTTCGATGGTTTCGTCGATCGTGGACTTCAGGTCGTTCATGTCGGTCTCCGAATCACTACAGGGGATCTCGAAAAATGCCTTTCATGGCATTTTTCTCGTCGCAAAGAGAAAATACGATTCCCTCTTTACCCACTTTTTCCATCACTTGTCGTGATCGAAAAGGGTGGGACATCCTTGTCCCACCCGGGCATTTCGATTTTTCGAGATGCCCTACATTGTGCACCCGGGATATGGGGGCGAAACCGGGATTGTACAACCGCATTCAACGTTGGCAATGTGTGCAATAGTAGCTGGAACGCTGGCCGATGACGGCCTGAGTGATCGGTCGTGCGCACTTTGGGCAGGGTTCGCCGGCGTGGCCGTAGACCTGTAGCCGTTGCGCGAAGTAGCCCGGTTGGCCCCGTTCGTTCTGGAAGTCGCGCAGGGTGGTACCGCCTTGTTCGATGGCGGCTTGCAGGATCTGCTTGATATGCGTGACGAGCAGTCGATAACGTACTTGGCTGATCCGGCCGCAGGCGCGTTTCGGCTGGATGCCGGCGGCAAACAATGCTTCGTTGGCATAGATGTTGCCGACACCGACGACCGTCTGGCCATGCATGATGAAGCTTTTTATCGCCAGCTTGCGGTCACGGCTGCGTCGGTATAGCCAGTCGGCATCGAAGGCGTCGCTCAGGGGTTCCGGGCCGAGATGGCGGAGCAGGCGATGCGCCAGCGGATCGTCGGCTGTCCAGAGCAGGGTGCCGAACTTGCGCGGATCGCGCAGCCGCAGGCAGTGATCGCCGAATACCAGGTCGACATGATCGTGTTTCCCGGCCGGCAGGTCGGCGCGCACGAAACGCAGGCTGCCGGACATGCCCAGATGGAGCAGCAGGCTGCCTTGTTCGAGTGATAGGATGAGATATTTCCCGCGTCGCCACACTCGCTGCACCCGTTGGCCCGGTAGCAGGTCTTTCAACGCCGGGTCCAGCGCTTGACGCAGAGTCGTGGCGCGCAGCTCGACGCCGCTGACCCGGCGTTGTTCGATCAGCGGCGCGATGCCGGCTCGGGTGGTTTCGACCTCGGGCAGTTCGGGCATCTTCAGGGCTTTCCGGTGGCAATGAAATCGGCCGCGTGACTGGCGAGCACCAGGCGCGCGTAGCGGTCGTGGATCAGGTGTATCCGTCCGCCGCCGAGCACATAGCGCTTGTGGTTCACTGGCTCGACAGCGCCGAAGGCCAGCTCTGTGTCGTCGAAGCGCACGATCGCCGTCGGCGGTCTCAGACCATAGCGGGCGAGGTCACGCGTTACGGGCAACTGACGGAAGCTGCGCGCCGCAAGCAGGCCGAGCAGTTCCTCGACGACCTTGTTGTCCGCGTTTTCCCGGCGTGGTGAGACCAGCCGCCAGCCGCGGCCCATGCGTTCCAGCTCGACCACCGGGGTTTTGCCGCGTGTCAGCAGGATGTGGCCGATTTGGCGTCCGTCCAGTGTCGTGACGCGGGGGTAGTCCGGTCGTATGGGCCGGGTCAGCCAGACCAACAGCGCAAGCAGGCCGGCCATCGAGGCCAGCCAGGTAAGTGCCCGCTGGCTGGCATTCATTGGCGTCGCCTCAGCCAGTGGATGCTCAGTCCGGCGCCGAGCAGCAGCAACGGCAGGCCGAACAGAAAGCCGAAACCGATCAGCAGGGTCTGGCGTTCGCTCAGACGCAGGCCGTGATCGGCCGCTTCGAAGGCATCGCCTCCCAGCCAGTCGTCGTGCAACAGCCAGCGGATCGTATTGATGAAGAAGGCTACGTTGTCGCCATTGCCGACGAAGCGGTTCACGGCGAAATCGGCATCGCCGATGACTACCACGCGCTGGTGGCGGCCGTTGATCTCACGGCTCAGCGCCCAGGCCAGGGTCAGTGGGCCGGGCGTGTCGCCAGCGAGCAAGTCGAAGACCGGCTTGGCGTTGCCGGGTGGTTCGAGCTCTGCCCAGGTCTCGGCATCGCCTGTCAGCAGTCTGTCCCTTCGCCAGTCGTCATCGTCGCGCGCTGTGTAGGCGCCGGCGTCGACGAACAGCAGCGGCAGTTCCAGCTCGCGGGTCGTGGCATGCCCTGGATTCGGTTCGATTGCCAGCATCGTCTCGGCCGGCAATTTCATCGGCGGCGCCGGGTCGTACAACCAGCCGGGTACAGGCGTCAGGCCCAACGACTCCAACAGGAAGCCTGCCGGCCGAGATGAATTGCGCTGGTCATCCAGAACCAGCAGGTTACCACCGCGTTGCAGGTGCCGCTTCATGAGCTTGCGCGCGCGCGGCGGGTAGATTTCGCGCGGGTCGGCGATGATCAGCACGCCGGTATTGTCCGGTATGGCCTGGATCTCGCGGCTGTCCAGATCGGCGATGCGCAATCCAGCCTGCTTCAGCTTTGCGCCGACATGGCTCAGGCCCGGGTTGGCATTACCGCCAAACAGCCGCTCGCCGTGTCCGCTGAGCGCGACCAGCCAGGGTTGTTCGGCGTGCAGCAGCGCGGTGATCGCGCGGCTGATGTGTGGCTCGTCCAGGTCGGTCAGGTGCATGTCGCGACCCGAGTAACTCAGCACCAGTTCACCATGTGCGTGGATGCCGGCGGCGCGCGCGCGTTGTGGATCCGCATCGGGGTTGACGAAACTGAAGTGGACCTGTTTGCTGGCGTTCAGATAGGGCGTGATGACCGCGCGGATGCGCTTGCGCAGCGCGGTGTTCGCCGGCGCGTAGGAGATGATCTTCAACGGCGTTTTCAGGCGTTTCAGCAGCCGCTCGCTGGCTGCTGTCAGTTGCTGGCTGTTGGCGTCGGTCAGATCGATGGCGCGGTCGAAGCGCTGGCTCAGGAGCGCCGTCAGCGCGATGACCGTCAGTAACAGCGGGTAGAATAGCGCGAGGCTCCAGCGTCGTGGTTTCATGACTCGCGCAGGCGGTTCAGTTGAAAGATGGCGGCGCCCAGCGCGGCGAGTGTCAGGATTACGAAATAGCCGCTGTCGGCGACGCCCAGGCGACCCGCCGACAGTCGGCTGAAATGCCCTTCCAGTCCGAGCCAGGCGAACGTCCCGTCCGATGTCGTGGCATTACCCACCAGCCACAATAGCAACAGCACGCCGATACTCGCCGCCGCGACCGCCGCCGGCTGGCCGCCGAAGGTGGACAATAGCAAGCTGATCGCCGCGTACAGCGCCAGGCATGACAGCAAGGCGAGCAGCCCGGCGAATAGCAGGCCATGATCCAGTTGCGCGCCCAGCGACAGCGACCAAGCCATTGCGCCTGTCAGCAGGGCGCTGAACAACAGCCAACCCAGCAGCGCCGCGTAACGGCCGACGACGATGCCGGTCATCGACGCCGGCGATGACAACAGCAGATCCAATGCGCCGCTACGCCGTTCGGCGGCAAAGCCGTGCATGCTCAGCAGCGGGGTGATGAACAACGCGATGATCGCCGCGTTCAGGAACAGCGGCGTTATCACCGCCGCCGTGACGCCGATCTCAAGATTGCCCTGCATCGCCTGAAATCGGTCGAGCAGGACCAGAAAGATCCACGCCAGTACGAACTGATCCACTGCCAGCAATACCCAGGCGAGCGGCGAGCCGAACAACTGGGTCAGATCCTTGAGGAAGATTGCCTTCATTGCCGCCAACCCACGATTTCACCATGATGTCCGATGGAGAAGGGTCCGCGGCTCGACGGTTTTTCCCGACGGGCGATCGGTCGTCGGGTTACGCTATTGTCAATCCGGGCCATGGGTTGGGGAGGCGTCTGTTGCATGCCGGTCTCGTAGAGTCCGGGAATGACGCTGCCGAGAACCCTTTGTATGTCACCGAGGTATCGGGAACCCCTTCTCGTAGGTCGGGTCAGCATGGCATAATCCGACAAGGTTGGCTCATCAGCCCGGGGCTGATTCATGCGCGGACTCGCAAGTGTCGCCATCACCGCCGATCCAGTTCGTTGAACAATGATTCCAGCGAGTCACCTACCGGGCAGAACGCGGCGACCGCGATGCCGCTGGCGCACAACGCGCGGTTGATCGCGGCCGGATCGCCATTATCGGTCAGGCTCAACACAAAGCGATCCCGACTATCGGCGCGCGCGTCGGCGACACCGGCGATGGCCTTCAGGATCGCCACGTCCACGCCATTCGCCCGCAATTCGATCTGCTTCCCGGCGGATGCCAATGGCAGCGGGCTGTCGAGCACGACCTTGCCCGCGTGCAATAGCATCACCCGATTGCACAGCGCCTCGATCTCGCCAAGCACATGGCTGGATAATACGATCGCCTTGTTTTCGGCCAGGCGGTGGATCAAGACGCGGATGTCTTGGTTCTGCGCCGGGTCCAGCCCGTTGCCCGGTTCGTCGAGGATGACCACATCGGGATCGTGAACGATAGCCTGGGCGATACCAAGCCGTTGGCGGTAGCCTTTGGACAACTGGCCACACAGTCGCTTGCGCCGGGGTGTCAGCCCACAGGCATCCAAAGTCGCATCCACGCTTCGTCGCAGTTGTCCGCCAGACAGACCGCGCAGTCGGGCGCTGAAGCTCAGATATTCGTCGACGCGCAGTTCCGCGTACAATGGCGGATGTTCCGGCAGATAGCCGATACGCGCCCGCGTGCGCGGATGCCCGCGCAGGGATTCGCCATCGATCGCCACCTCGCCCCGGTCCGGACTCAGGGCGCCGGCGAGCATGCGCAGCGTCGTCGACTTGCCTGCGCCATTGCGCCCCAGCAGTCCGAGGATATCGCCGCGCCGCAGGCTCATCCCGACGCCGGCGACCGCTTGGTGGCCGGGAAAACGACGATGGAGATCATTAGTGGACAGCAACGGTTTCATGGTGGGCACGATAGCGGCAGTGGCGGCGGACTGCAACAGCGGATGGCGCGCTTCGATCGGGTGATGCCGATGGGCGGTGTCGGGCTGTTACGGGTGTTTCTGGGAGCCTGTCGGACTGAGCGCGGTTTGGCTGCAAATCCACAGGCACCGATAAACTGTGCTTATCATGCTCGTCAAATAGCACGGCTATTCTCCTCGCAGGATAAGCACATTGGATACGATTCCGTGAATTTTCGCTTCAGACGGCTAACAGGCCATTGAAAAATGGCATTTTCAATGGCCTGTGCACGGTACAGGGATGTACCGCCATTTTCGATGGCGGCAAGTCATTGAAAATGAAGGAACCGGGAAATCGCATTTTCCGGTTCCGTCGTTGAAAAAGTCCATGGAAGGACTTTTTCAACATCCTGCCAGGCCCTGGTCAAATGGATGGTTCTGGGCGTTACCAGTCGTTGTCGATCGATATGTTGTCATAGCGGTGCATCGTCTCTTGCCATTCCGGCATGTATTCCTTGATTGTCTTCTTCAGTCCGGCTAGATCCTCGGCTTCGATCAAGCCCTTGTCCAGCATGAAGGCATAGAATTTCTTCAAGCTGGTGGCGTTCTCGCGGATACTCGTCGGGCTGGCCCACATCGCCTTGCGGATGAACCAGTAGCCGAGAAAACCGTCCACGCGGTCGATGCCGTCCCTGGCTTCGACCAGCTCTTCATAGATCAGGTACTCGTTCAGAAAAAAATCCATGTTTCCGACGTGCTTGCCGATGGTCTGCCGCGTAAGACCGGAAGCAGCCAACGCTTTCTCGAATTCAGCCAGCAGGTCTTTGTTGTCCTTGCGAATGGCATCGCAGGCTTGCTGATATTGTTCGTACTTGTCCATTGGCGGCTCCGTGGATTACGTGATGAGCTGGTCAGTGTAACGTGATCAATAGGGTTTCTGAGATTGCCGATACTGGCGCGCGCGGTCTTTTGCTTCTCGGACGCTGGCGCGCATGGCCAGCGCGTGCTGGCTGGGTTAGGATGCAAGGACATGGTCGTTTCCCGTCCATGGAATACGATAATAAATCATACCTCTGGAGGAATCTCGAAAATGAAAGGTATTCTCGCTCTGTTACTTGGCCTGTCGTTGAGCGGCGCGGCCAGCGCTACCTTATTCAATCTGCATGCCAATCTGGCGCCTCCGAACCAGAACGGTTCTGATCCGACACGGATCGTCGATCCGCAAGGCCTGGTGCCGAGCAGCTCGATCGGTAGCTTCGATGCGGTGCTGGATACCGACAACAATGTGCTGACCAACATCGTGATGACGGTGGATGGCATGACTCAGACCGACCTGCGTGGCTTTGGGCCGAATGGCACGCCTTTTCATATCCATCTGCCGAATGCCGGTCCTGGTACCTTTGGTTTCAATGTGATCGATCTGGTGTTCGGCGCGCCCGCCGGTGCGTTTAGTTTTACGCCGACCGGCTTCACTTTTCAGCGTGATTCGTTATCGATCCTGGAAGCGGATCAAGGCACTATCGCCGGTCTCGGCTTGCATCCCGGAGACGCGTCGATCGTCGCTGCCTTGCTGTCCGGCGATGCTTTTGTCCTGGTGCATTCAACCAAAAATATTTTCACCAATGTGAATCATCCTCCGCAGTTTCCGGATGGATTCCCGTTCGCCGAGTTGCGTGGTGACATCGCTCATGACGTGCCACTGCCGCCGTCTTTGTTGTTGCTGATGACGGGCCTGCTGGGTTTATTGCGTCTCTCTCGATAAGGTCTTCCATTGCGTGGGCCGGTTCATCCCGGTTCACGCTTCTGTTCTTCGTCGTCGGACCGCTGGAGCGCGTCGGCAAACGATTCCAGTAGCTCCATGTCTGGTTCTATACCTGTTTTCAGGCAGTTCCCCAGGTAGTGCTCGGCAAGCTTTCTCAATAAGTCGTCGTGGATGTCTGGTTGTTTCAGGCTCAATGGGGTCAGGCAGCGAATGCCTTCGGCGAAGCAGTCCACGGCTTCTCTGGCGGTTTCGTCGTGTTGTTGCAAGATGTTTCCGAGGGCGCCGAGCGAGATGGCCAACTCGGGCGCGTGGATATCTGCCTGTTTATCGGCGAGCTGGCGGTAGAGTTCGACGGCTTGGCGCGCATTTTCCAGAGCCTCTTCACGGTGGCCGCGCATCGATAGCCGATTCGCCAGATTGTTCAGGCTCATCGCCAGATCAGGCTGGAAGGCAGGGTTTCGTTCCGCCAATAGGCGGTAGTGTTTCCCGGCTTTGCGTGCGG
>JALSSX010000134.1 GCA_026984055.1 Sedimenticola sp.
CGGCAAGGATTTGCCGAAAGCGGCAGCCAGTGTCGCTCGATGCGACGATTTCGGGCTTCGGCATAGAAATTGCTTTGGGTACGGGTAACACAAAATGACGGAATACCGCCGGAATAACGCCATGCCGCCAGTTCACCTTCTTGTCTTGCTCGCCCTATTAGCGCTGTCCACCACCCTGCCCGCCATCGAATACGAATCCTTGCAGTCGCTTCGCGACGCCGCCAAGAATCAGGCGCTGAAGATCGCGACGGATAGCGACAACACCGTGATCCGCGTTGGCCGTCTGGACCAGCGACTGAAATTGCAGCGCTGCGCCGAGGCGCTGGAAACCGCGCCGGGACCAGGCGGTCGACGCATCGGACGCATCAGCATATCGGTACGCTGTCACACACCGAAGCCCTGGTCATTATATGTACCGGTGACGATCAGCCAGCGGCTGCGCATCGTCGTCGCCAGCCATCCCCTGGAACGTGGCGATATCCTGCGAAATCCTGATCTTGCCTATCGGGAGATGGAATTGAAGCGCGCCGCGCATCGCTTCTTCACCGACAAACGGCGCTTGATTGGTCGCCAAGTTTCGCGCCGTATCGCCGCCGACGCGCCGATCCACCCCAATCAGACGCGTAAGCCGACTGCGATCGAACGTGGCGCGCGGGTCAACATCCTGGCGTCGCTGCCAGGGCTGCGCGTGCGCATGGCCGGCAAGGCGCTGAACAGGGGCAGCGTTGGCGATGTCATCCGAGTGCGCAACCTCAGCTCCGGACGGGAGCTGGACGTAGAAGTACTATCACCTGGCATCGTGCGGGTATTTCATGCTCGATGAAGCAAGCCTGGACCTCCACCGAAATCTATCTCCTATCCACTTTTCCTTCTGATTCAGTATCATACGCACCCGAAACGAAGGAAGGCCTAACAGGATGTTGAAAAAGTCCTTCCATGGACTTTTTCAACGACAGAAGCGGAAAATGCGATTTCCCGGTTCCTTCATTTTCAATGGCCTGCTAAAGCATCAGCCCGATCAGACGTTACCCTATGCAAGATCCAAGGCAGTCAGGTGAAAAAATGACAACCGAGATAAATGGTGTATCCGGCGGCATCACGCACATTGGGCAGGAAACCGCTAAACTCGATCGCCAGACAAGCCAAACCGGTGACACGCCCGCATCACCCACGGCCAGTCACGACCGACTCAGCCTGACCGATTCGGCCTACAACTTGCGGGATCTGGAGTCCCGCATCAACCAACTACCGGCAACCGATATCCAACACGTCGACAAGGTGCGCGACGCGCTGAACTCGGGCCGCTATCGGGTCGATCCCGCCATTTCGGCGGACAAGCTGCTTGCCGTCGAGCAGGCGCTGGCGAAACCGGCGGAGTAACGGCATGCCACTACCCACGGAATCACGCTCCATTCTGAAGAAGCTTCTGACCGTCGTCACCCAACGGGCCTTCAGCCTGCTGGAGATACTCGACAAGGAGTATGACGCCCTGCTGGAGGTCCACCCCGGCGAACTCGCCGACATCACGACGCACAAGATCAAGGCGCTGTCGGAACTGGAAACCGCCGACCAAGTATTGCAGGATTTCCTCACCCCGTTGGGCGCGGGGCCAGGCGGCGTGGTGATAGAGCATATTCTCGAAGACTGCCCGGAATGCGCACAACGCTGGCACATACTGACCAAGGCGTTGAACCAGTTGAGAGAACACAATCTGCGCAACGGCGCGGTACTAAATAAAAATCAGCAGCGCACAACACAGATTATTACTATAATAACCGGAAGGGAGCAGCTCACAGAGTACACACGCCAGGGCGGCATCCCACTGGAGCTTTCATCCAGAAGCTTGGCAAAAGCCTGATTCTTTTTTCACTTGCTTCAAGGTAGCTGACATCGATGTCTTTCTGGCGGTCGCTGACCAAACCCTTTTCGTCGTCCAAATCCTTGCCCGAACCCCCATTGCGTGGCGACATCACCGACAGGGACAAACTGGCCCAACTGTTCGAGACAGCAAGGGACGATGACGAAATCGTCAATATTCGCATCTTTGGACACAGCGGCGTCTACGCCACCGCGATCCTCGAGGTCGACAAGGAGAAAGGCTATCTGATCCTCGATGGCTTCAGCGACCCAGACGACCATCATGCGCTGCTGAGGCACAAACGCTTTCTCGCCGGCATCGATGTCGAGAATGTGCCATTGAAATTCGAAACCACACTGACCGCCGTTGGCGTGCAGGACGACATTCCGTTCTACAAGGTCAGCATGCCGCGCAAGGCGCGCTATCTGCAACGACGCACCCACCATCGCATCGACCTTCTCGACCAGGACACACGCTTCTCCGGCCATCATCCGGCCGAGATCACCCCGCTGAACGGCTTTCTGAAGAACATCTCGGAGCAAGGCGCAACCATCGTTCTGGACCAACCCTTGCATCTGCTGCGCCGCGAGCCCCTGACCGACTGCACGCTGGATCTGCCCGGCATACGCACCATCCGCACCGATATGCTGGTGCGCCACGCAAGCATCGACGGAGTCCGGGGGATCACCCTGGTTGGCGCGGACTTCAAGAAGGCGGACAAGTCCGTGCAGCGGCGCGTCAAGAAAGCCATTGCCAAGCTCAGCCGCGAGACACCGTCCAACAAGCCCGCCGACGAAGACCCGGCGTTGCGGGCCGCCACGCCATCCCCCGAGGAGAAGCCCGGCGAAAACAACACCGATACCAAAGGCGCCGCTACCCAGACACTCGACCTACCCGAGGATCTGGCCAGCGTCGCCAGCGCTTCCGAGGCGGAAGCCCGGGCGGCATCTTCCACCACACCCGAAGCACCGCCCGCCAACACCATCGAAACACCAGCGGAAGCGGATGAAGACGCAATCGGTTTCGGCTGGCGGATCAAGAAAGCCGTTGAAAGAGCCAAGGACGAACAGGATACCAGCGCGCCTGAACAAGACTTGCCAGACGATCTCGCGGCGGGAGCGGACGTCGGCACGGATGACAAACCGCCCGAGGATACATTGAAGGTCCGCGCACGCTGACCCTCCTACTGTCATGAAAGTTGCCTATGATTCGTCCGAGGCAATAAGAACGCCAGGAGCATTCTGCCGCATAAGGGCATCTCGAAAAATCGAGATGCCCGAGTGGGACAGGGATGTACCACCATTTTCGATGACTGCAAGTTATTGAAAATGAAGGAACCGGGACATCGCATTTTCCGCTTCCGTCGTTGAAAAAGTCCATGGAAGGACTTTTTCAACACCCCCATAAGCCTCGTAGGCATGGAGTATTCGCCTCATGACGCGAGCCGCCAGCGCAAGCCGTGAAGCCTTCCTTATCACGCATCACCTTGGTAAATCCCAGCCGGGAAGCAATCTCAGATCCTCCGGCTCATCGATATCCGCCAGCGTTCCCAACACCTCGACGCCATAACCCAAGGCAAGCCCGCGTCGCATTGTGATCGCATACACTTGGTCGCTCCCCCAAGGCATATCGCTGAACAGCCGTCGATCGACTCGACGCAGGCCCAGCAACACATAGCCGCCGTCCAGGGCCGGGCCGATGACCATATCGACCCCCGTGGAAAGCCGCCGCAAGGCATCGCTCAGATAATCGCCATCCAGGCGCGGACAGTCCGTACCCAACAGCACAACGAATGACGCCTCGCGCAACGCCGACCCGGCCGCGAAAACCATGCGTTCGCCTAGATCACTGCCCCGCTGCCGCTTATACTCCAGCCCGTCGCATGTGCGCCAAGCATCGAAATCGGGATGCTCGCAATCCGGCAGACACCAGCACTCGATCGGCGCCAGCCGAGCCGAACACAGGCGACGCAAGGTGTCGCGCAACAGCTTGCGGTACAGTAACAGCGCCGCCGCCTCGCCGATGCCGACAGCGATGCGCGTTTTCACCTTGCCCAACTCTGGCTTGCGCGCGAACACCAGCAGGCGGGCTTGCGGAAACCTCATCGATACCAGATTACCAAGCGCGCCGGTGAAACGCCCAGCCAATAGGCCAGCCGCAGCCACCACATCAGGATAACCGTGCGCATCAGACCACGCCGGCACCAGCGCCGACCGGAGGTAGTGACACGCCGAGGCAAGCACATCGGCCTCGCCACCGATTTCAAGCGCCGACTCAACTCGATGTCTTCCATCAACGCCTGGCGGGGAAAACCTCCAATCCGCTGGAACAGATCCCGAGAGACAAAGATTCCCTGATCACCGGTAGCGATACCAGAGAATCGCGAACGCCAATTCATCGAAACGGCCACCAAGCTCAACCCAAACCCGCAAGAGCAACCCGCGTCGCGGGCAATACGCACATCGAAGCGTCCCCATGCGGAACTCGGCAAGGATTCCAGGGAGCCAAACAGGTCGCAGTCCAGACGTGAATCCGCGTGCAGGAACCAGAGCACATCGCCCGTGGCGACGCCAGCGCCGGCATTCAACTGACTCGCCCGCCCCGACTCGCCACGCAACACTCGGTGCGCGCCCTCACGGGCGATGCGCCGGGTGGCATCGACGGAACCGCCATCGACGACGACGATCTCATGCCCCGCGCGTTTGAACGTCGCCAGATCGGCGAGCAAGTCCGGTAGATGCGCCTCCTCGTTCAGTGTGACGATGATCGCCGAGATGCGCATAGCGGGAGTCGAGACGGGGCCGATACGATGAAATCGTCCCCGACAGCATCGGACAAGGTCATCCCCTCGCGGGACAAAGCCTGGAACCCCGGGGGACGGGGGATCCGGAAACCGAGCAACCTCTCATCACTGAGTCGCCGCGCTGATGATGTAGGCGATGGCGTGCGCAATGTCGTCGTCACTCAGGGCTGGGTTGCCTCCCTTCGCCGGCATCGCATTGAAGCCTTTCAGCGCATGCGCCCTCAGGGTTGCCTCGCCCTTGGCGATACGCGGCGCCCAAGCCACCTTGTCACCGCGTTTCGGCGCGCCAGCCGCGCCGGTATCGTGACAGACGAAGCAAACCTTCTTATAAACCGCCTCGCCCCGCGCGTCGCTATTGGCGGAGGCAGCCTTGGGCGCGGCAGCCTCCGCCGCCGGGGCTGCCGGCATTGACGTGACCGGCGCCCCGGTCACTGCCGCCGGAGCAGGAGCAGTCACCGCCGGAGTGGAAGCCGCTGCAGAGCCGGCGCTCACGTCAGTATCCGCAAGCATCTGTTCGATCGCCGCCTTCAGCTCCGCCTTGCTCAGCGCGGCATTGCCACCCTTGGGCGGCATCGCGTTGAAGCCAGAAACGGCATGCTGCAATAAAGTGTCGATACCTTTTGCCGCGCGAGGCTTCCAAGCAGCCTTGTCACCGATCCTCGGCGCACCGGCGGCACCCGTGCCATGACACACGAAACAAGTCGCCTTGATCACATCGGCGCCACTCATCGCCTTCGCTGGCGCCGCTTTTTTCGTCGGCGCCTCCGCAATAGCAATCGAGCCTATCGGCGCGAGGCGCTTGGCAACGATCGCCCGCAACTGCGGATCGCTCCCACGCGAGGCCTCCATCAAACCGGTGATCTTGTTCGCCACGAACACGATCACCGTGGTAAACACGACCAACGCGCCCAACACGACCGCAAACATCTTGAAGAAGCTGGCATCTTGTTCTTTACTCACCATCAGGCTCCACATAACATTTGGTTGAAATTTGCACCGAGTATAACGCCTTTGATGAATAAGCGAAAACCTTGCCACGGGCCCCTCCTGAAACCAAAAGGGGACATTTTAGAATCGGACAAAGAGGACATTACTGCTTTGGGCTAACAGGCCATAACGCATTGCGGCCTTACCCTCGCGAAGGTACACTTTACGGTCTGACATCGGTTTGTCCCTTATCCAAGTAAGGTGTATCCGTTGGGCGGTAGACGACGGCTTTCTCCCGATGCATGCAATTTCAGGATTCCATGAACGATACCCCGCAAAAGACCAACCTACTCGATCTGGACATGCCGGAACTGGAGGAATGGATCGTCGCGCGCGGACACAAGCGCTTCCATGCGCGCCAACTCCTGAAGTGGATACATAAGCACGGGGTCACCGATTTTGATGACATGACCGACCTGAGCAAGGCCTTGCGCGCGGAACTGCGAGCCTCCGCCGAGGTGCGCGTGCCGCAGATCATTCTGGAACAGCCTTCCGCCGACGGCACGACGAAATGGTTGTTGCAACTGGACTGCAACAACCGTATCGAAACCGTGTTGATTCCGGATGGCAAGGGCAAGCGAAATACCCTGTGCGTCTCCTCCCAGGTGGGTTGCGCGCTGGAATGTCGTTTCTGTTCGACCGCCCGGCAGGGCTTTAATCGCAACCTGTCGGTGGCCGAGATCATCGGTCAGGCATGGGTCGCGGCGCGCAAGTTGGGCGACAATCGGCTGACGAATGTCGTGATGATGGGCATGGGTGAACCGCTGACGAATCTCGATAATGTCGTGAAGGCGATGAACCTGATGCAATACGAGCTGACCTACAGCCTGTCCAAGCATCGCGTGACCTTGAGCACCTCGGGTGTCGTTCCGGCGCTGTATCGCCTGAAGGAACAGAGCGATGTATGTCTTGCCGTCTCCCTGCATGCGCCGAACGACACATTGCGTAACCAACTGGTGCCCATCAATCGGAAATATCCGCTCGAAGCGCTGTTACAGGCCTGTCGGCACTACATTGAGGGCGACAAACGGCGCAAGGTCACTTTCGAATACGTCATGCTTGATGGCGTGAACGACAGCGACCGCCATGCGCGCGCGCTGGTGCGTCTGCTCAGCACGGTACCGTCGAAGATCAACCTGATTCCATTCAACCCGTTTCCAGGCACCGAATATCGCTGTTCGCCAGCGAAACGCATGGAACAGTTCAGCCAGATCTTGATCAAGGCCGGGTTCGTCACGACCTTGCGCAAGACCCGGGGCGATGATATCGATGCCGCCTGTGGCCAACTGGTCGGGCGGGTGAAGGATAAGAGCCGCCGCCAGCTTGTACGCCTGCATGCGGGAAGCCAGGCATGAGGGTCTTGCTGTTGCTGTTGCTGTTGCTGCTCGCCTCGGTAGTGGCTTGCACGCCGGGGAATGTGCGCACCGATCAGGATGCAATAGGCGATCTCGGCGCTGAGCAGAAGCAGAGTCCAGCCGATGTCTACGTGAAGCTGGGTATCGCCTACCTGCGTCAGGGGGATTATCGTACCGCATTGCTGAAGTTGAGGAAGGGCCTCGATGTCGATGAAGCCAACGCGGACGCACATAATGCCATTGGCTTGGTCTACGCGCGCCTTGGCGAGGAAGATGTGGCGAGGAGACACTTCCAGCGTGCGGTTGAACTGAAGCCGAAAAACCCCTTTTTCCGCAATACTCTGGGAACCTACCTCTGTGGTCAGGGCGATTATGAACAGGCGCTGGAGCAGTTTGATATTGCTATTGCCAACCCACTCTATCCAACGCCGGAGATTGCGTTGGACAACGCGGGTTTATGTTCGCGTCGAATGGGGGACCTCAAACGGGCCGATAGCTATTTTCGCAAGGCTTTGCAGCGCAACCCGCGAAACCCGACGGCCTTGCTGGAGATGGCGCGCATCAGTTCTCTCAGCGGCAAGCACCTGTCTGCTCGCGCTTATCTGCAACGCTACGAGGCGGTGGCCAAGCCGACTCCCGAGAGCCTCTTGCTGGGAGTGCGCACGGAAAGAAAACTCGGAGCCGAGCGGGCCGCGAGGCGCTATGCGCGGATGTTGAAGATCCGCTTTCCTGATTCCGATCAGGCAAAACAGCTGGAGGAACAGTCAGAGTGAACGCCATTTTGAAATCGGAGACTGATGAAGTATTGCACCAGAATCCTGGACTGGGTGGACGCTTGCGCATCGAGCGCGAGCGTCGCGGCTTGTCACTGGAGCGCGTCGCCGCGCAACTGCATCTGGGCGCGGACATGGTCGGCGCGCTGGAGGCGGACGATTATGACAAGTTGCCCGGCGCGGTGTTCGTCAAGGGCTATGTGCGCAACTACGCGCGCCTGCTCGGGATACCGGCGGACCCGCTGCTGGAGGAACTGCAGGCGCGTTGTCCGGACGAGGAGTGCAATAAATTCGTCACCGGCAACGTGCGCCAGGAGGTACGCAGCAGCCACGTATTGATGCGCCTGATCACCGCAGCCATCGTACTTGGCTTGATCGTGTTGTTGAGGCTTTGGTGGTGGAACTATGTGCGGGCGCCGGAACAGACCGAGGCGAGCATGCCAAGCGGACAGGCTGTGGCGCCGATGGATGTATCCGAAGCCCCCGCCGCTACGTCGCCCGTTTCGGCGGCGTCCGCCCAGGCGTCACCGGCGGCGGTCGTCGGAAGCGAACCGCTGTCGGCTGTCGCGGAGGAGCCACCGGTGATGCCTGATACGTCTGCGCCGGTCGGCGGTCGCGAAGCGGCGCCGCCAAGCGGCAAGGTTGTTATCGAATTCACCAAGCCGTGCTGGGTGGACATCCGTAGCGCCGACAATTCGTTCAGGATGTCCGGCGAGTTCCGCAAGGGGCGCAAGGCGCTGGGCGGTCACGGACCCTACAAGTTCATCGTCGGCAATGCCTCGGCGGTGCGCCTGAGCGTGAATGGCAAGCCCTATGACATCCTTCGGCATGGCTCGGGCAATGTCGCGCGCTTCGATCTCGACCCGATGAAGGTCAATCTGAACTGATCCGGTATTCGCCATTGGCATCCGCCGATGGCTTCGATCCCTATCCTTATTCACTTAATTCAGCAATCCCAGATGAAACAGATCCAGGCCATTCGTGGCATGCATGACGTATTGCCAGAGCAAATTCCGCTATGGCAGTTTCTCGAAGCGCGGGTGCGGGATACTCTGGCCCAGTATGGCTACCAGGAGATCCGTACACCCATCGTCGAAATGACCGAATTGTTCAAGCGTTCCATCGGCGAGGTCACCGATATCGTCGAGAAGGAGATGTACACCTTCACTGATCGTAATGGCGACAGCCTGACGTTGCGTCCTGAAGGCACCGCAAGCTGCGTGCGTGCCGGCATCCAGAATGGTCTGTTGGTCAACCAGGTGCAGCGCCTCTGGTATCAAGGGCCGATGTTTCGTCACGAGCGCCCGCAGAAGGGTCGCTACCGGCAGTTCCAGCAGATCGGTGTCGAGGCCTATGGCATGGCCGGGCCAGACATCGATATCGAAATGATCTTGATCACGCAACGTATCTGGCGCGCGCTCGGTCTGCGCGACCTGGAATTGCAGATCAACACGCTTGGCACCGCCGATGAGCGGCATGCGTATCGTGAACGGCTGGTGGCTTACCTGAATGGCCATGCCAGCGAGCTGGACGAAGACAGCAAGCGTCGCCTGGATGGCAATCCGCTGCGTATCCTCGATTCGAAGCATCCAGCGATGGCTGGCATCATCGCTGGCGCGCCCAGTCTGCTGGATCATCTCGGCGAGGCATCGCGCGCGCATTTCGATCGTTTGCGCGCCGGCCTGGAGGCGGCCGGCATCGCTCATGTCGTCAATCCGCGTCTGGTGCGCGGCCTGGATTACTATGCGCGCACGGTATTCGAATGGATCACCGACCGGCTCGGCGCGCAGGGCACGGTCTGCGCGGGTGGTCGCTACGATGGTCTGGTCGAGCAACTCGGCGGCCGGCCGACGCCGGCCGTCGGCTTCGCAATGGGCATGGAAAGACTGATTGCATTGCTGGAGGAACAAGCCCCGGCGCTGCGCGATCCGGTGGATGTCTATCTGGTGATGATGGGTGACGCCGCGGCGGCGCGGGGCATGTTGCTCGCTGAGGCATTGCGCGATCGGCTGCCGGGCCTGCGGTTACTGATGCATTGCGGCGGCGGCGGCTTCAAGAGTCAGTTCAAGAAGGCGGACAAGAGTGGCGCCAAGTATGCGCTGATTCTGGGTGACGACGAGATCGCAAAGGGCGTCGCCGGGGTCAAGCAGTTGCGTCTCGGCGAACAGGACGATATTGAATTTTCAGCGCTGGCGGATTATTTTGCCGCCAGAATGAACCAGCAGGGGTAATCCATGGCCGATTTGAAGACCGAAGAAGAACAGGTAGAAGAACTCAGGAAATGGTGGAAGGAGAACGGCCGTTCGGTGATTGCCGGGCTGGTCATCGGCATCGGCATCATCTTCGCGTGGCAGGGCTGGCAGCAGTATCGGACCTCGCAGGCGGAGCAGGCGTCGGCGACCTACCGACAATTGCGTCAGGCGGTGGTCGCTGGACATGCCGAGGCGGCCGATACCCTCTATCAGCGTTTGCACGATGACTTCGGCGGTACCCCCTATGTCTCCTTTGGCGCGCTGGATCTGGCGCGCATGAAGGTCGACGCGGATAAGCTCGGCGAGGCGCGGGGGTATCTTGACTGGGCCAAGGACAACGCACCGGACGAGGGTCTCAAGCAGATTGCTCGTCTGCGCCTGGTGCGCGTGCTGCTGGCACTGGGAGACCTGGATGTCGCGACGCGCGTCGTCGAGGCATCCGGCGCTGCTGCTTTCGATGCCGAGATGAGCGCGCTGCGCGGTGATCTGGCACTGGCCAAGGGCGATACCGCAGCCGCGCGCGCCGCCTACAAGAAGGCACTGGAAGGCGACGTGGCCAATCCCGCCTTTATCCGCATGAAGCTGAACGACCTGGCGCCGTCGTCATGAATCGAGTCCTGCCCGTGCTGGCGCTGAGCCTGTTGCTCGCCAGCTGTTCGTCGTTGAACCCGATGAGTTGGTTCGGCGAGAAATCGAATCTGTCGCCACCCAGTGAGTTGACGCCGGTCGATAATGAGATTCCGGTTCATCGGCTATGGAAGTTCGACATCGGCAAGGGCGCCGGTAAGGAGCGCCTGGGGCTGGTCCCGGTACTGGGAGGTGGCAAGCTGTTCGCCGTCAGCGCCGATGGCGTGGTCGGCGCGGCGGATGCGCGTACCGGCGCGATCGTCTGGCGACGGGAGACACATGATGCCATCAGCGGCGGGCCGGGGGAAGCTGACGGACTGCTCGCCTATGGCACCGTCGAGGCAGAGGTCGTCGCGCTGAACGCGGAAGACGGCGTCGAGCGCTGGCGAACCCGAGTGTCCAGCGAGGTCTTGTCCGCTCCCCGGGTGGCCGATGGCATGGTCGTGGTGCATACCCTGGATGGCAACGTCATCGCGCTGGACGCCGATAACGGAAAGCAGCGCTGGCTGTACGCGGAAAGCGTGCCGGTGCTGTCATTGCGCGGCAGCGGTTCGCCGGCGATCGCGGACGGCATCGTGTATGTCGGGCTGGCGAATGGCAAGCTGATCGCGCTGGACCTGACCAGCGGCGATCTGGCCTGGGAAACTGTGATCTCTTATCCGCGCGGGCGGTCCGAGCTGGAGCGTATCGTCGACATCGATGGTGATCCGTTCGTCTATGACGGCGTCGTCTATGTATCTACCTTCAATGGCGAACTTGCGGCGGTTTCCGCTTCCAGCGGCGTCGTGCTATGGCGTGCCAAGGTGTCGTCAGGCAAGAGCATCGCGGCGGATTGGCGCTATGTCTACGTCACCGACACGGATTCCCAGGTCTGGGCGCTGGACCCACAGAATGGCGCGTCGGTGTGGCGGCAGAAGAAACTGGCGCGTCGCCAGTTGTCCGGGCCGGTGATCGTCGAGGACCATATCGTCGTCGGTGATTTCGAGGGTTATCTGCACTGGCTCGCCCAGGAGGATGGCCATATCGCCGCGCGAGCGCGCGTCAGCAGTGGCGCGATCACCGCCACGCCCGTCTATCGCGATGGCGTGCTCTACGTGTATGCCGATGATGGCAGCGTGGCCGCCTATGCCACCACCACCGACTCCGCCGGCGAATAGCCGTGCTGCCGGTCATCGCCTTGGTTGGGCGGCCAAATGTTGGTAAGTCGACGCTGTTCAACCGCTTGACGCGCTCGCGCGATGCGCTGGTCGCCGATCAGCCGGGTCTGACGCGTGATCGCCAGTACGGCGTTGGCAAGCTGGGATCCGGTTCTTATCTGGTGGTCGACACCGGCGGCTTGAGTGGCGAGGCGGAGGGCGTCGACCCGTTGATGGCGCGTCAGGTGCGTGCGGCCATCGACGAGGCCGATCATATCCTGTTCCTGGTCGATGCGCGCGAGGGACTCAGCGGTGGCGATGAGATCATCGCCGAGCGGTTGCGACGTGCTGGCAAGCCGATCAGCCTGGTGGTGAACAAGAGCGACAACATCGAGGCCAGCCTGGTACTTGCGGATTTCCATGTCCTGGGCCTGGGTGAGCCGCGCGCGGTCTCCGCCTCGCATGGGCGTGGCGTGCATGCGTTGATCGAGGATGTGCTCGAAGGTCTGCCGCCGGCGGAGCCGATCGAGGAAGATGAACGGCGCGTGCGCATTGCCTTCGTTGGACGGCCAAATGTCGGTAAATCAACGATGATCAATCGCCTACTTGGCGAGGAACGCGTGGTCGCTTTCGACCAACCCGGCACGACCCGAGACAGCGTGTTCATCCCATTCTCGGACGACGGCAAGGACTACACCCTGATCGACACCGCCGGCGTGCGCAAACGCGGCCGGGTCAGCGAGGCGATAGAAAAATTCAGTGTCATCAAGACTTTGCAAGCTATCGAGCAGGCGAATGTCGTGCTGCTGGTCCTGGATGCGCGGCAGGGTATTACCGAGCAAGATGCGCATCTGGCCGGACATATCATCGATGCCGGCCGCGCGCTGGTGGTGGTGATCAACAAATGGGACGGCCTGACCGCCGACCAGCGCGAGCGGGTGAAATCCGATATGCGGCGGCGCCTGCCGTTCCTGGACTTTGCCGCTTGGCGCTTCGTCTCCGCGCTGCATGGCAGTGGTATCGGCACCCTGATGGATGTGGCAGACCACGCCTACGCGAACGCGATGCGCGATCTGGCCACGTCGGCACTGACACGCATCCTCGAAATGGCCGTGCGGGAACATCAGCCACCGCTGGTGCATGGTCGCCGTATCAAATTGCGCTATGCCCACCAAGGTGGCAAGAATCCGCCGATCGTCGTCATCCATGGCAACCAGACAGATGCCGTGCCGACGCCCTATAAACGTTATCTGACGAAGCGCTTCCGCGAGACATTGCAACTCAGTGGCACGCCGGTGCGCATCGAATTCAAGACCTCGGACAACCCCTACAAGGGGCGGCGCAATAAACTCACGCCACGTCAGCGGAAGAGCCGCAAGCGCATGCTGAGGCATGTAAAGAAGAAGTAGACGTCACGCTTGGGTGCTTCCGGGATAACATTTCCACGCCAGGCATGGACGTATTCCGCCATCCGGGGTATCCTTTACCGCCTGCTAGCGCCCGTAGCTCAGCTGGATAGAGTACCGCCCTCCGAAGGCGGGGGTCACAGGTTCAAATCCTGTCGGGCGCGCCATTTTCCCGCGCATGGCTTGAATACCGCCTACACTCATCCCATATTGGAACGAGACAGTAATTCTCAATCCATGACGAGGAGTGACAACAATGGAAAGCCTGCTAAGAATTCTCGACCATACCGAGGCGGAAGAAAAACGCATCCGCGAACGGATAGAAGAACGTGCCGCCGCGAAGGGTATCACGCTGAACGACGATCACTGGAAGGTGATCAATTTCGTGCGCATGGTGTCGGCGCAAGCGAACCAGACACCGCGCGCGCGCGATATCGCGGAACAGCTCTACGAGAAGTTCGCCGACAAGGGTGGCAGCAAATACCTCTACGAACTGTTTCCAGCCGGTCCGGTTTCCATCGCCGCGGAACTCGCGGATATCGAGCCGCCACTGAATGCGAAGAATCCTTCTTTCGGTAGCGCCTACTGACAAAGTCGTTGCCGGGCGGCAGCCGTGTTCCAAGGTACCGCCCGATTCGCTATACTCATCGCCATAGCGGAATGGGGACAGCCAGTTGACGCGAACCACCCCGCGAGAATCGCTCGCCGAGCTGAAACAGCGGCTGCTCGCCCGACGGCATTTTCTGCGCCAGGCGGCTGGCGGCAGCTTGGCGCTGCTGTTTGGCCCGGTGACTCTCGCCGATGACACATCCAGCAATACCTGGCAAACGCTAGACGCCGTGTTGCGCCATTTGTTTCCGAGCGAACCCGACGCGCCGGGCGCGAACGAGATCCATGCGCTGGCCTATCTACGCCGAATCACCAAGGATCCCTTCATCGACAGCGATGAACGCGCGTTCATCCCGCGCGGCGCCGGCTGGCTGGAGGAGGTTGCGCAAAAGGCGCACAGCCACCCATTCCACAAACTGAATGATGAGCAACGCGAATCCACGCTACGTTTCATCGTGGCCCGTCCGGTCGGTGAAAACTGGGTATCCACCCTGCTGCTGTATACCCTGGAGGCATTGCTGACCGCACCCGCCTACGGCGGCAACCCCGATGGTATCGGCTGGCGCTGGCTGCGCCATACGCCAGGCTTCCCGCTGCCGGACGCCAACACCCTATACTGGAAGCTGCCACATGTCTGATTTTGATGTCTGCGTGATCGGCAGCGGTGCCGGTGGCGGACCGATCGCCCATGAACTGTCACGCGCGGGCTACTCGGTCGTGGTGCTGGAGAAAGGCCCGTGGCTAAAGGAAAGGCATTTCACCAAGGACGAACTGGCTTGCTGCCGGCGGGCTGTCTACACGCCTTCGCTACATGACGAGAAACACGTCATCGAATCACGCGGCGCACGCGGCGACTGGCAGGGAAAAAGCAATGAAAATGGCGGAACAAACTTTTGGAACGGCAACTGCGTCGGCGGATCGAGCAACTTCATGAGCGGCTTCTTTCACCGCCTGAAACCAATCGACTTCAAGTTGCTGTCGACCTTCGGCCCAATCGACGGCGCGAACATCGCCGACTGGCCAATCGAGTATGCCGACCTGGAACCCTATTATGCGAAGGTCGAATCCCTAATCGGCGTCTCCGGCAAGGTCACGCCCCACCCTCACGCCGAACCACGATCGACGCCCGACTTCCCCTACCCACCCACGTTGGAACAACCGATCTCGAAGCGCATCGACGCCGCCGGCAAGGCCTTGGGTTTCCACCCGATCCGGGTGCCACGGGCCATCCTGCCACACGCGGCGCACGGCCGGCGTGGCTGTGAATACTCTGGTTACTGCGGCAGCTTCGGCTGCTTCA
>JALSSX010000135.1 GCA_026984055.1 Sedimenticola sp.
AACAGGAACAAGAACTGCGGCAGGTCCGCAAGCAACTGCGCGAAGCCCACCGCCGCGCGACCTTGGATTCACTGACCGGCATCCCGAACCGAATGGCCTACGACGAGCGCCTTGCCGAGGAATACAAGCGCTGGAAACGCTACAACAACTTTCTCGTGTTAATGGTCTGGGATATCGACGACTTCAAACAAGTCAACGACCGATTCGGCCATCAGGCCGGCGACAAGACCCTGCGCATCATCGCCCAGATCCTCAAATCACGCATCCGCGAGACCGACTTTATCGCGCGCTATGGCGGCGAGGAGATCGTCACGCTGCTGATCGGCTCGCCGGTGGAAGACGCACTGAAGGTCGCCGAGGAGATGCGCGTGGCCGTCGAGGCCAGCGCCTTCCATACCGGAGGCAAGCGTGTCGGCATCACGGTGTCCTGTGGGATCAGCGAATATCGCAGCGGGGATACGCCGGAAAGCGTATTCAAGCGCGCGGACAAGGCGCTGTATCGAGCAAAGGCGGAGGGAAAAAACCGCTGCATCGCGGGTTAACGGGCTGGTTCTTGTGACTCACACCTGAGTTGGCATCCATGCCGCATCGACGGTAGTTGTTATCCGCCCCAGCCTCGCTTCCCGGCGAGGCGTTCGCATTTTCTTTTTGTCCACTGGACAAAAAGAAAATTCTCACCCTTTCATACTGCCGAAAAACTCGGCGTTGGTTTTGGTGGCTTTCAGCTTGTCGAGCAGAAACTCGATGGCGGCGACCTCATCCATGGGATGTAGGATCTTGCGTAGAATCCACATCTTCTGCTGTTCGTCCGGCGGCACCAACAAATCTTCGCGCCGGGTGCCGGAACGATTGATGTTGATTGCCGGGAAGATACGCTTCTCCGCGATGCGTCGATCCAGATGGATCTCCATGTTGCCGGTACCCTTGAATTCCTCATAGATGACATCATCCATACGTGAACCGGTCTCCACCAGGGCAGTGGCGATGATTGTCAGGCTACCTCCCTCCTCGACGTTGCGCGCCGCGCCGAAAAAGCGCTTCGGACGTTGCAGCGCGTTCGCGTCAACGCCCCCAGTCAACACCTTGCCCGACGACGGCACGACGGTATTATAGGCCCGCGCCAGACGAGTGATGGAGTCTAGCAGGATCACCACATCGCGCTTGTGTTCCACAAGACGCTTGGCCTTCTCGATCACCATCTCGGCAACCTGCACATGGCGTGAGGCAGGTTCATCGAATGTGCTGGAGATCACCTCACCCCGCACGGTACGCGACATCTCTGTGACCTCTTCCGGACGTTCGTCGATAAGTAGGACGATCAGGTAGCATTCAGGATGATTGGCTTCGATGGATTGCGCAATGTTCTGCATCAGTATCGTCTTGCCAGCCTTTGGCGGCGATACGATGAGACCACGCTGCCCCTTGCCGATCGGCGCACACAGCTCGATGATTCTCGGGGTGATATCCTCGGTACTGCCGTTGCCGGATTCCAGCTTCAGGCGACTGTTGGCGAACAGCGGCGTAAAATTCTCGAACAAGATCTTATTCTTCGCATTCTCTGGCTTGTCGAAGTTGACCTCGCCGACCTTCAACAGCGCGAAGTAGCGCTCACTGTCTTTCGGCGGGCGAATCTTTCCCGAGATGGTATCCCCGGTACGCAGGGCGAAACGGCGGATCTGGCTGGGCGAAACATAGATGTCGTCCGGACCGGCAAGATAAGAGCTGTCGGCCGAGCGCAGAAAACCGAAGCCATCCTGCAATATCTCAAGTACACCATCACCATAGATGTCCTCGCCTTTCTTGGCCTGCGCCTTGAGGATGGCGAAGATCAGATCCTGTTTTCGGGCACGACCACTGCCTTCTATTCCCATTTCATTGACCATTGCCAACAGCTCGGGAACAGGCTTTTTCTTGAGTTCAGTCAGATTCATGATGGTGTAGTACGCATTTAAGAGGTGAGAGAGGTAATGCAGGATTCAGCCAGGGACCTGGCTGAAATGCTTGCTTGGGGTTGGAACCGGTCATCCGAACCCGCGCCGGCCCGTGGGCCGAACGAGATCGAATCGTCTTAGCCCGGAGATTTCATGGATTATCCCGGTTAGATATTGCTGTCGATAAACGCGGTCAGTTGTGACTTGGACACGGCGCCAACCTTGGTCGCTTCGACTTCGCCATTTCTGAACAACATCAGAGTCGGGATTCCACGGATACCGTATTTTGGAGGTGTCTGCGGATTGTCATCGATATTCAGCTTGGCCACCTTGACCTTGCCTCCATATTCCTGGGCAATCTCATCAAGCACAGGGGCAATCATCTTGCACGGCCCGCACCATTCAGCCCAGTAGTCGACGAGTACCGGCGTCGCGCTGCCAAGCACCTCGGTTTCAAATGAATCATCTGTCAAATGAACAATATGTTCACTCACGCAATTTCTCCAGAAGCTATTAGGTTTAGTGGATCGTACCTGGTGACCGAAAACCCCGGGAAGAACAGTAGACGCCCGGAACAGGCATGACAAAACGATCAGGAAGTGGTCGTATAGCCACCGCCAGCCAAACATTGGAATTGGCGCTCGGAATGACTGAAGACGTTACGACATAATGCCATCAAAATCCCACAGGGCCACATTACATCCGCCAGTCAGAGGCTATTTCAGCCCATCGCGCCGCGTTTTGCAAGCATTAATTCAGTGATTCAGGGACTTAGCCTGCTGATTCTAGCCCGGATTTCTCACCGGGTCGCGTAGCGAGGCCGCTCAAGGTGGTGTAATGGTTGGCGTTCGCGACCGAGGGCCGCACAGGCGTAGTCGACACTACGTTGAGCCGCCCGACCGAGTGAACGCCAGTCAGCGCGCCGCATTGGGCGGTCGCCAGTCGTGAATGGGTGAGAAATTCGGGCTAGCCCGCATGTCTCACCAAGTGGCAAGATGATCACGCGCGGGCTTTGGATTCACAAGAGATTTTGTGAAGAGCCGAATACCCAAGTGTATTTCCGACTGAACGAGATTCGTTGTGGATTCAAAGAACAAGCGAGGACTCGTCAATCCAGTGAAAAATGCGGGCTAACTCAAAAACGCGCGCCATACCGATATTTATGACCATGACTTTCCCGCGTGAATCACAAGCAACCGATTGGCCGCTTCCATGGGAAAATTCGGTCTTCAAGCAAGCATTCGCTATATCCGCCTGTCAACCCAATTCAGAAATGTCCTCTTTTCTGCCATTCAGAATGTGTCCGGTTTTGTGTGTCGTTTACGGGTTGGTTGGCGTATTTGAACAGCGATTGATTGGA
>JALSSX010000136.1 GCA_026984055.1 Sedimenticola sp.
ATCCACGGGCTTTGCCGACTATCATCGGGGGATCGAGTCGGCGGATCTTGTTTACGCAAATCCGCAGGATACGTTCAACCTCTGTACTTGGCACGGTTTTCGCGCCCTTGCGCGGGCGTCTAATCTATTCGATGAGGCGGTCATCATAGCCAATACACGTATGTTGGCGTCGACCTCCAATCTATCCTTGCGTTCCATCGCGGGAAGAGTGGTTGCCTCGGTGCCCAGCATGCTGCCGACCTGCCTAGCATTGGCGAGGCTGCGGGCGCGCGGAGTCATGCCGGCAAAATTGGTGGTCAAGGATAGCTGGTTGGCGGTGATGAATGCGGTGTCTCGCAAGGAGGTTCCGTTTGGCTTTATCTATAAGGATTACTTCGATGGCTTGGGCGGGCTGAGTAAAAAGATGGTGCATCTGCTGGACGAAAGCAACAGCGGGTCGGTCCATCATGCCTTTTTGCTGAACCCCCGTCATGTGGATCGGGAAGCTTCCATCACCCGGGTATTGCTTGGTATGCACGAGAAGCCTCGGGGCGAAAGGGTGTTGTCCGCGTTCGGGATGGAGCGATTGGTTGGCGCGGATGAGTCCCTGTCGGCTCGGGTCATGGAGCTACGGAGCCTGCTCGATAGGGTATCGATCGAATAGGCTATCGTGTATGCTCAGTCGATCATCAGGGTGTCCATCAGGTCGATCATGAATTCGCTGTCTTCCTGGTCGATTGGGATCCAGCGGCTTATCTTCAAGGCATCGAGCACGCCTCTTCCTTTTTCCGATGTGTCCATCGTGCTCAATAGCGTCATCAGGGCCGTGTGTCGGTCGTGAAGGACTGGGCCGGCCATCAAGCTATGGTGTATCACCTGGATCTGGCTGCGCACCAGCGGACGCAGCTGTTTCTTGACTAGGTCGGACAGACTGTCGAAGGCCTCGGCGAGGAAGAAGCCGATGTCGGCTTCGCCGTTGAGTAGCTGCTTGGCCACCATGACGTAGTTGTCGCAGGTGACGAGCTGAGTGTTGTCACGGTTCAGGTCCGCCGGTTCGATCATGATCATCCCCATCATCTCGATGTCGGGTACGTCGGTCGCGGCGATGATCGTGTCTGGGCATAGATCCTCGATATGTCGTGCGGGGTGCTGGTCGGCGGTCAGGATGATGGCCTCGTCTTGAAGGTTGTCCGCGCGTGCCAGTGACATGAAATGTTTCTCCCTGATGAGCAGCGAGGCGTCGAACGGGTTGGCATAGACCAGATCCAGGCGATCGGATTCAATGGCTTTGCGCAGAGTGTTGAAATTGTCATACAGTTGTAGATGAATGGCGCAATCCAGGGTCCGTTGCAGCCAGGTGTTGAAGATATACCAACCGGCAATGTGTTCCGGCGGAAAATCGGGACTGATCGCGAATTGCAGGGTCACTGGTCTTCTTCCATGCGTAGCTTGCGATACAGGGCGGTATGTTCCTCGACCTTGCCGCGCGACGGCTTTCTGCGTACTGAAGTGTAGCTGACCACGCGCCCTTGGCGCACATTGGGTATCACTGTGGCAAGAACCCAGTAATAGCCGCCGTCCTTGCGCAGGTTCTTGACATAGCCCTGCCAGGGCTTGCCTGCGGTGACGGTTTGCCATAGATCGGCAAACGCGGCCCTTGGCATGTCCGGGTGCCGCAGGATGCTATGGGGCGTGCCTATCAGTTCTTGTTTGGTATAGCCAGCCATGTCGACAAAGGACTGGTTGACGTGGGTCAGCACGCCGTCGAGGTCCGTTCGCGATACGATCAGCCGTCCCTCGGGATAGGGGGTTTCCGTCTCGCTGACCAACACGGTTCGTTGGCTGCCATCGAAGTAGCGCAGACGGTGTTCGGTATAGTCTCCGACGATGTCCCTTGGGCACATGTCCTGCATCTTGTATCCCTGGATATTGGTCTGAAGGCGTATCGGCCGACGTGCTGCGTTCTATACCGCGAGGCGCGGATTAAAGGGTGTTTTCCCGGTAATGAAATATTCTTGATTCAGGTGTTTGTCGTTGATTTTCGATCGAGGGCTAGACAAGCTTCGCGATGCTTTCCGCAGCGCGTTTGACATCCAGAAATACCAGCCCGAGTCGAGCGCTGGCCTTGGCCAGGACGGTGAGCACGGCATCGGGACCCGCGTGAATCATCAATACATAGCCCTCGTCACCCTTCACCAGCACCTGATCGAGTGTGCCGCGTCCCAGTTCCTGGGCTGTGCGGTCGCCGAGGGACAGCATCGCGGCGCTCATCGCGCCAACCCGGTCTTCATCCATTGTGGATGGCAGCTGAGCCGCAATGATCAGACCATCGGTGGATACGACACTAGAGGCTTCGATATCGGCGGAACTGCCGTTGAGATCGCTGAGAACGCTGTCGATCATGTCTATGCGCATGGCTTTTTCCTTACAAGAATGTGTTTATTGGGTTAGGAGGATGTTAGCACATCCGCCGTCACTGGCGGTTGGGTCCACCTTCCGTGGGTCAGGTGGTTTCGTCGTTGTCCTCTGGTGGCGGTGCATGGATGCCAGGGTCCAGAGAGAGCAACAAGGATTCCATCAGGCGGCTCATGTCACGTGGGTCTCTTGCATCTGCCTCGAAGAGAGGGCAGCACAGTTCGAATCGCTCCAACAGCCGATGATAACGCTGAAGATCGGGCAAAACCGTGATATCGGTATGAGTCACGCCGATTGCCACCGCGGTCTGATGGATGAAGTCCGAAAATGCCGTCAGGAAACGCGCGAGATCATCGCTAGGGTTGGTGTTGGAATCGTCCACGAGGATGATCAATCCAATGCCGCCCTCGGTGAGAATGTCCCACATGAAATCGAAACGATCCTGGCCCGGGGTGCCATACAGATGAATGGTTTCACCACTCTTCAACAGAATCTTGCCGTAGTCCATCGCCACGGTGGTGTTTGGCTTGCCGATCTCGTTGCTGTCGGTGGCGCGCTGGTCGGTGCATACGACCGGTACATCGCTGAGGGTTTCGATCGCGGTGGTCTTGCCTGAACCGACCGGGCCGGTGAAGATGATTTTGTGGTGATGCATATGAGAGACCGCCTGTTATTCGAGTCCATCTCGATTTGTGATGTTGCTTGGAGTTTGGACTCGACGGCTTATTCGTCGGAATCGCGCGTGAAGATGGAGATGCGAGCCAGCAGGCGGCCTAGTAGGGAACGGTTCCGGTGCGGCGAGGGGGGCTGTTTCTGTTTGATCCCGCGTGTCGCGCTGTCGGCGGTATCCTGGCGGCTGCTGTATTCCAACAGTTTCAGCGCGCGGCAGGC
>JALSSX010000137.1 GCA_026984055.1 Sedimenticola sp.
TCTTCTCCAGCAGGCTGCGCTTCATGTGCACGACTTCGTCATGCGACAGTGGCAGCACGAAGTTTTCGCTATAGGCGTAGAGCTGGCTGAAGGTCAGCCGTTCGTGGTGAAAGCGCCGATGGACCGGGTCGTGCTGCATGTATTCCAGGGTATCGTTCATCCAGCCCATGTTCCACTTCATGCTGAAGCCGAGGCCGCCCATCCAGACTGGACGCGAGATCATCGGCCAGGCGGTGGATTCCTCGGCGATGGTCACCATGCCGGGAAAGCGTTCATGCAATACCTCGTTCATCTCCTTAAGGAAGGCGATGGCTTCGAGGTTCTCGCGACCGCCAAACTCGTTTGGCACCCATTCACCTGGATTGCGCGAATAATCGAGATAGAGCATCGACGCGACGGCGTCCACGCGCAGTCCGTCGATATGGAACTCTTCCAGCCAGTACACCGCGTTGGACAGCAGGAAGTTCTTCACCTCGTTGCGTCCGTAGTCGAACACCAACGTACCCCATTCACGATGTTCGCCACGTCGTGGGTCGGCGTGCTCGTAGATCGGCTGGCCGGTGAAACGCGCCAGGGCGAAATCGTCGCGTGGGAAATGTGCCGGCACCCAGTCCAGGATGACGCCGAGACCGGCCTGGTGACAGCGGTCGACCAGTTCGCGCAGGCTGTCGGGATCGCCGAAACGCGCGGTTGGCGCATAATAGCCGGAGACTTGGTAGCCCCAGGATTCGTCCAGCGGGTGCTCGCTCACCGGTAGCAGTTCGATATGCGTGTAGCCCAGATCCAGGACATAGGGGATCAGCTGGTCGGCAATCTCCTGGTAGTCGAGGAAACGGCCGTCCTCGCCACGCCGCCAGGAACCCAGATGTACCTCATAGGCGTTTAGCGGGCTGTGCTGCCAGTCCCACTCGGCGCGTCGGCGCATCCAATCCGCGTCCTGCCACCGGTGCTGGCTCGGCGCGACGATGCGGGATGCGGTGTCGGGACGCAGGGTCATCATTTGCGCATAGGGGTCGGTCTTCAGCAACAGATCGCGTTGTTCGCCGAGGATCTCGTATTTGTACAGATCCCCTGGGGCCAGACCCGGAATGAATAACTCCCAGACGCCGGAAACCCCGAGATTGCGCATTGGATGACGCAGTCCGTTCCAGCCGTTGAAGTCGCCGACCACCGAGATACGCCGCACCGCCGGCGCCCACACGGCGAACAGGCAGCCTTCGATGTCATCGACCTCGCGCGGATGCGCGCCGAGGAAACGATAGGCATGGTGATGCCGGCCCTCGCCGAACAGATGCAGATCCAGATCGCCAGTCAAGGGTAGAAAGGTGTAGGGCGATACCGTCCGTTGGCTGGAGCCATCGTGTTTCTCGACCCATTCCAGGTGGTAGTGTTGCGGGACATGGCGCATTGCCTCGCCAGACAGCCGGGCGACGAAGAGGTCGCTATCGGGGATGCGCTGCATCGGGCCGAACCCTTCCAGACTGACGTGTTCCGCCGATGGGAGAAAGGCGCGCACGATCTCGCCATCGCCATCTGGATGGCGACCGAGCACGCTGAATGGATCGTGCAGTTCACCGATTTGCAACATCTGCAATGCGGGATCGAGTCGGGTTTTTTCTGGCGTCATTTCAGTCACCTATCGATGCCTCTGATCAGGCCTGAGTGAAGCAGGTTGCAACCTGCCATGTCTATTCATACCAGGGTGCCGTGGCGACAAAAGCGATAAGCTACGTCATCGGTTCACGCCGGGCAGCCGTGACGCGGTCTCCACCCGGCGGTGGACCTCCGCGCCAAGCGTGGCGGGTATCTGCTTCCAATCGAACCGCCACTGCCAGTTGCCATCGGTATGCCCGGGCAGATTCATGCGCGCCTCGGAGCCGAGTCCGAGATAGTCCTGTAGTGGCACGATCGCCAGATTGGCGGCGCTGGAGAAGGCGGTTTCGATCAGCAGCCAATGGATGTCCGAAGCGCGGTCCGGCGATGTGCCGAGCTGTTCCAGCACCCAGGCCTGTTCGTCCGGTGTCAGGTTGCGGAACCAGCCGAGCGTAGTGTCGTTGTCGTGCGTGCCGGTGTAGACCACGGTATCCGCCTGGATATTCCTTGGTTTGTGCGGATTGTCCTCGAAGGCGTCGAAGGCAAACTGCAATACCGCCATGCCGGGCAGCTTGAAGCGCTTGCGCAGCGCGATCACCTCGGGTGTGATCACGCCGAGATCCTCGGCGACGATCGGCAGCTCGCCCATCTGCTCGCGCAGGGTCTCCAGCAGCGCCGCGCCGGGTACCTTTTCCCAATAGCCATCGACGGCGGTTTTGCAGCTCGCCGGGATCATCCATACCGCTTCCAGCCCGCGAAAATGGTCGATACGCACGATATCGAACCAATCCAGATGGTGTCGCATGCGCGCCATCCACCAACTGAAGCCGTCGGCCTGCATCGCCCGCCAGTTGTATTGCGGGTTGCCCCAGCGTTGGCCAGTCTCCGAGAAGTAGTCGGGTGGCACGCCGGCGACCATGGTCGGTTCGCCATGCTCGTCGAGCAGGAAGTAGGGCCGATGTGTCCAGGCGTCGGCGCTGTCATGAGCGATGAAGATCGGCATGTCGCCAAACAGGCGGATGTCGCGCTCGGCGGCGTATTCGCGGATCTGGCGCCAGCGCTCATGCACACGGAATTGCTGACGGCGAATGGCGTCGATCTGATGCTTGTGGCTGACGCGGGCTTTCTCCAGGGCGCCCGGCTCGCGGTCACGGTAGGCGGCTGGCCAGTGGGTCCAGGGTTGTTGCGCGAACTGGGCTTTTAATGCCTCGAACAGTGCGAAATCCTCTAACCAGTGGCGTTGTTGCGCGCAATAGTGACGATAGGCGTCCTGATCGGTGATTGGTGTGGCCAGGGCCGGATCGTCCAGCAGCGCCGGATTGGCGGCGAAGGCCGAGGGACTCTGATATGGCGAATGGGTCTGGTCTGGTATCGTCAACGGCAGTACTTGCCACACAGACAGCCCTGAGTCAGCAAGTAGATCCAGCCAGCGCAAGGCATCGTTGTCCAGCTTGCCGGATGGCAGCGAGGTCGGATGCAGTAAAGTGCCCGCGCAGCGTTGCTTGAGTGGATCGGCAGGCACCCTAGCCACCGCTTCCGTGGCCGCGGCGCATGGAGCCGCCACCCTCGGCGTTGCCGCCGCCGACGGAGAGCGGTTCGTTCAGGTTGGCCGGTGTCGACAGGCCGAGCAGCGCATACAGGTTCTTCAATTGCTGGCGGTACAGCTC
>JALSSX010000138.1 GCA_026984055.1 Sedimenticola sp.
ATGAAGGAGCCGGGAAATCGTATTTTCCGGTTCCGTCGTTGAAAAAGTCCATGGAAGGATTTTTTTCAGCATCCTGTTAGGATCTGTTAATACGAACAGAGTCCAAGAATTAGCGTGTCTGCCATTTCCTTCCTGGTAAGATGCTGGAAGGCGGGGAGCGCTCTTCGCGACGAAAGTGGACATGCGATAATTCCGACGTTTGGCTGGTCATGGTGATATGTCGCGTGCCTTCTTCCTTGTGTTCATTACGTCCGCTGGTCGCAGTCAGTGCCTGTCTGCTCGGCGAGCCGGTGCGTTATGATGGCCGCCACAAGCGCGATGGCGACTTGCTCGCATTGCTTGGCGATGTCGATATTCTGCCGGTATGTCCCGAGGTTGGCATCGGCCTTGGCGTGCCGCGCGCGCCGATCCAGGTCTATCGCGTGGATGGCGGGCTTCGCGTGGCGGACCGCTGTGATCCGCATCGGGATCATACCGGGTTGCTGAGGCGGTTCGCGCGTGACTGGCTGGCGGCGCATTCAAGGGTGGATGGCTGCGTGCTGAAGAGTCGCTCGCCGAGTTGCGCGGTTGCCGATGCGCCTTACTTCGATCGTTGCGGGCGGCCGTTGTCCGATGCGGGAGGCGCGCTCGTCGGCGCGGGCCTGTTCGCCGAGGCGCTGGGTTCCTTCCTGCCATTGATTGATGAGGTGCGCGTGCGGGATGAGGCAGCCTGTGCGGCGTTCTTGCTCGCGGTGCGCCACGCTGGTGGCACGCGGCCGGGCTGATGGCATGCGCGGTTCGCACTTGGTCTCGCGGGTCGCGTTTTTCGCGTGCAATCTCCACTACTCGAACCTTGGATAGCGTGAAAGTACGCTGTCGGTCGCCTCGGACATCCCGTGGCCGAAGCACCGGTAACTTTTCAAGAGCCAGGGCGTTTCAGGTCTCGGCATGAGAGTCAGTGCATTGAGACCTGCCGTGGATGTAAAGTGGATTTATTTCTCAATATATATTATAATTTTCTAATATAATTGGTTAGTTAATAACCTGGCTTCGGCCTCTGTTACTCTGGAGAGCAATCGTGAATGTCAAACCAACCCTGATTCATTTAGCTGTCGTGGCCCTGCTGGCCGGCAGTTCAATTTCCCACGCCGCTGGAGAGGGCTGCGGTGGCAGCCTTCCGCATCCGGTGGCGGCACCTGCCGTGCGACCGATTCCAATGATGCCGCGTCCGATTGTCGCGGCTCCCTATGCCGGCGTTCCTTGGCGTGGCTATGCGCCACGTCGTGGCTGGCGTGCGCCGTGGAACCGCTGGGGCGGTTCTCCGTGGAGTGGTGGACCCTGGAATGCGGGTCCGTTCGGCGGTTCGCCGTGGGGTGGCTCGCCCTGGGGCAACGGCTGGGGGAACAATGATTGGGGGAATGCGTGGAATACCATGACAGGCCTGATGGACGGCAGCACGGATGTCGATATCAATATGAAACTGTCTGGCCATGGCATGACCGACGTGCTGTCCGATTTCTGGGGTGGCGGGAATAATGACTACCGTCACGGTTATGGCTACGGTTATCCGCTGCCGCCGGTTGTGCCAGCCGCACAGGCTCCCCGAGTGGAGGTCAAGGCAGATGCCGCCCGGCCTGTTGCTTCCGCGCCGTTCGATAGCGACAAGGATGGCGTTGCCGACGGTTTCGACTTGTGCGCCGATACGCCGGCGGGAACCGCCGTCGACGCCTTCGGTTGTGCGCAAGGCGCCGCGCTCGTGCTGCGTGGGGTGAACTTCCATACCGATTCGGACAAACTGACCGATGAGTCCACCGCGATTCTCGATCGTGTCGCGAAGACACTGAGGGATCATCCCGAGATTAAGGTCGAGGTCGCCGGGCATACCGATTCGGATGGTGACGCCGCCTACAACAAGGATCTTTCCCAACGTCGCGCGAATACCGTGATGGCCTATCTGGCCAGCAAGGGCGTGAAGGCCGAGAACATGACGGCAAAGGGTTATGGCGAAGAGCGCGCGATCACTACGAACGACTCGGTCGAGGGCAAGGCGATGAACCGCCGTGTCGAGTTGGTCCGGATCGACGGCTGATTTCCGCTGCTGCATGACGGAAATGCCTCTGGGCGGGGGGCGTTTCCGATTTCTTGATTCATCGACCACCGGGGCGTCCGACATGAGCTGTTTTCATCGAATCGTGTTTGCTTGTCTCATCATCTCCTCGACGCTCGCTCGCGCCGAGGTGGTCAGCGAATCGCTGGTCTTTCTGAAGGAAGACGGGCGTGAATATGTGTTGCAACGCGCGATGCGCACGAACAATCCGCAATATGACTTCTATGTCGACAAACAGGTCGGACAGAACGATTTTCTGTACATCGATCCAAACGATTACCTTTGGGATGACAGTCAACCACGGGTGAATCGTCTGCATTTCAGTGTCGGCAGTTTCGTCGTAATGTATCCCGGTCGTTTCGGTGAGCAGGTCAGCGTTGACGAGAAAGGGGTGTATACCTTCAAGAGCTGGGATGGACAGAAGCAGGCCAACGGACATTTCGGCATGTGGAACATGCCAGGCAGCTTCGACCGCTTCGTGTATGCGTGGATGTTGCCGGATAACCTTGAGCTGATCGACTACCACAGCAATCGTGAAGGCGAGTGGGTGAGGCGCAACAACTCGTTGAGCTTCTTCGCGAAGGATGTCAATGACGTGACCATAACCATCCGCTATCGCGAGAAGGACAGTGATCACGATGGCGTGGTCGATCGGCTCGACCGCTGCCCGGATACCCCCAGCCACCATGCCGTGGATGATCGTGGCTGCGAACCTGACAGGGACCACGATGGGGTTATCGATCGGGCAGACCAGTGTCCCGATACGCCAGCACTGGCGCGCGCCGACGCACGGGGTTGCGAGATCGATACCGATGGCGATGGCGTGCCCGATCGGCTTGATCGTTGCGCCATGACGCCGGTGGGCGGTGTTGTCGATGCGATCGGCTGCGAGCTGGACAGCGATAACGATGGGGTGATCGATCGTCTCGACCAATGTCCGAAAACCATGAAGGATGCCTATGTGGATCGCCGCGGTTGCGAGCTGGATTTCGATGGCGATGCTGTCGTCAACAGCCGGGATCTGTGTCCGCATAGCGACGAGACCGCCAAGGTCGACGTGCGCGGCTGCGAGCTGGATGGTGACAAGGATGGCGTTGTTGATTCCCGCGACAGATGCCCGACGACCCCCGAGGGACACAAGGTCGACAGTCAGGGTTGCCAATTGGACGGCGACCACGATGGCGTGGCCGATTCGATGGACGAATGCTTGACGACGCCGGCTGGCGCCAAGGTCGACGAGACCGGCTGCGAGCTGGATTCCGATCGGGATGGCGTTCCAAACCATGCTGATTTGTGTCCGGATACTGGTATGGGGGTCGATGTCGATCGCACAGGTTGCAAGAAAGCCGCGCCGATTGTGCTGAAGGGAGTGCATTTCCATACCGGTTCGGCTCGCCTGACCGATGAATCCGGTCAGATTCTCGATGCTGTTGCCACGAGTCTTGCGGCGCATCCAGAACTCCGGCTAGAGGTTGCCGGGCATACCGATTCCCAAGGCGGGGAGCGCAGTAATCTTCGCCTGTCTCAGGCGCGCGCCGAATCGGTACGGCGTTACTTGGTTGCTCATGGCGTGCCGGCATCCATGTTGACCGCTATGGGCTATGGCGAAAGCCAGCCTGTCGCGGACAATGCGACAGCGGACGGGCGGGCGCTGAACCGCCGGGTCGAGTTGAAGCGTCTCGATTAGCGTGAAGGTAGGTAGTCGCTTGTCTGTGATTCGTCGGAGGGAACGCTATGGATAGTGTTTCCACCATGAAAGTCAAGGTGAGTGCCATTTTGTTCCTGGCAAGGCGCAAGGAGTGAGGTTTGCTCATTCCAAATAAACGACGAGCAACGCAGAGTGGCACTTTTCAGGGGCAACCCAGGGGGCTGAAACGCTTTTTCCGCCGAGTGGCATTATCATTGCGCTCATGTCGCCTCACGACACATCGCGCATTCTGCCTTGCTGGACAAAAATGCCTCTTGGCAGAGCGTATTGGTTTCGCGTTAACAGGCCCTGGGCAAATCACGGCGCGTGCGTAAATCGTAACGCATGGTTTTCCTCCAGCCGGCTTCGCGGTATCCTCCCGCTATCATCTAAGTAGGAGGAAAACCGAATGAACGCACTCGACGATATCTTCAACGCGCATAACGGACAGTTGGTTACTCAGCTCGGCAATCGGTTTGGCTTGAACGAAAGCCAGGTGAAGGATGCAATCAGCAGTCTGGCGCCATCGCTGGGACGTGGCGTCCAGACCAACGTTGAGGTGCGTGGCGAGGATGCCTTGATGAACGCGTTGCGCAAGGGCAATCACGCGCGCTATCTGGATGATCTTTCGACGTTGACCGACGGAGAGGCGGCAAAGGATGGCGACGCCATCCTCGGGCATATCTTCGGTTCCAAGGAGGTCAGCCGCGAGGTCGCCGCGCGCGCTTCCAGCCAGACCGGTATCAGCAGCAGCCTGCTGAAGAAGATGTTGCCGATCCTTGCCAGCGTCGTGATGGGCGTGGTCAGCAAGAAGGTGTTAAGTGGCGGCTCGTCGCGCGCTTCGTCCGGCATCGAGTTCAATCAGCCGTCGGCACGTTCGTCCGGTGGCGGTATCGGCGATATCCTTGGCGGTTTTCTCGATGCCGATAAGGACGGTTCGGTGATGGACGATCTGTTCAACATTGCGCGAAAGTTCATCTGAGCGATGTCGAGATTCACTCTGTATATTGGCCTGTGCCTGCTGTTTGCGGGGCCGCTTCATGCGCTGGAATTGCACAGTCAGGATATCCATGACGGCAAACGCATCAGCGATTCCCAGGTGTTCAATGGCTTCGGCTGTCAGGGGCGGAATGTCTCTCCGGCGCTGAGTTGGTCGGGCGCCCCCGCGGATACCAAGAGCTTTGCGATTACCGCCTATGATCCCGACGCGCCCACTGGCAGCGGCTGGTGGCATTGGGTGGTGTTCAATATTCCACCGAACGTGAATGCGCTGGAGGCTGGCGCCGGTGATCCGGCATCTGGCTCGATGCCTGTGGGCGTGGTGCAGTCTCGCACTGATTTCGGCAAGCCTGGCTATGGCGGCCCCTGTCCACCGAAGGGCCACGGCATCCACCATTACCGTTTCACGCTGTACGCGCTGGATACGCCAAGCCTGCCACTGGATGGCAACGCGCCAGCGGCGATGGTGGGTTTCTATCTGAAGCAGCATGCGCTTGGCAGCGCGGCCATCACCGGCGTCTATTCACGCTGAACCTCTCCGCGCGGGTATCCACGCTAGGCGTCTGTCGGGCTCCTAGCCCGGATTTCTCACCCGTTCACGACTGCGACCGCCCAATGCGGCGCGCTGACTGGCGTTCACCCGGTCGGGTTGCTCAACGTAGTGTCGACTACGCCTGCGCGGCCCTCGGTTGCGAACGCCAGCCATTACACCACCTTGAGCGGCCTCGCTACGTGACCCGGTGAGAAATCCGGGCTGGCAGGATGTTGAAAAACTCCTTTCCATGGACTTTTTCAACGACGGAATCGGAAGGCGAATACCCGAAGTAGGCATTGCCTCGGCATAACCCATGAGGAAGTCAGGATGTCGAGCGCATTGCCAGTGCCCGCCTTGGATATTCCGCAGCCGATGCATGGGTAACTTTCATGGCGGCGTGGGGTGCTCATCATTATGGGTAATACCCAACGGCCTCCTCGCGCCTTGCCAGGAACAAAATGGCGTGCGTTGAAATCCGATGTTCGGCTGGCCGTTGCCCTATAAGCCCTTATAGGACCTTTTCCCGAGTGACTTCCGTTTGTATGGCATGCGGTTCGGGTTGTCGCATCCACTGATACGAAACGGTATCCGCTTCCAGCTTGGTATACTGCGAGGATGAGAGGTAAATCACTTTTCGAGCAGACACAGGATGCGCGCCGGCGCAAGCTGAACGTGCGCCGGCGCATTCTGCGCCTGCTGCTTAGCGCTGGGCTGGTATGGCCGATCGCGGCATTGGGCGTGGGGCTAGGCATCGCGGTCTTTGCCGTCGGCATGATCTTTCTTGCGGGTCATGAGGGTCCAGGCATCCACAGGCTGTTGGCGCTAGCGGTCGGGGTGTCGCTGGTCGGGTTGATATTCGTCGCTGTTCGCCTGCGCGCCAAGCTGCTGAAGCCGCTGGTGCTGCTGGAGGATTCCATCGCGCATGTCAGCGAGGGCGATCCCGGCGCGAATCTAGAGCTGGAGAACGCCGGCGTGCTGAACGATATGATCCGTGATATCGACAGCCTGAACGAGGAATTGACCGATCTTTACGAGGACATGGACAGCCGCGTCGCCCGGCATACCACGCGCCTGGCGCAGAAGACCGCGTCGCTGAAGATTCTCTACGATGTCGCCGCAAGCATCAACCGGGCGCAGAATCTGGATGATCTGTTGATCCAATTCCTGCGTATTTTCAAAGAGATGGTCAATGGTCGCGCGGCAACCGTCAGACTGGTGATGCCGGACAAACGGCTGCGCCTGGTCGGCAGTATCGGTCTGGACAACGAGGTATTGTTGGAACACGAACTGTTGCCGGTCAAGCTGTGCATCTGCGGCACCGCGTTGTCACCCGGCGATATCCTGTGCAATCACGACCCGGCGCGTTGCGCCGAGATGAACGGGCGCGAGATGTTCGGCTCCGAGAAGATTGAGCTGATCAGCGTGCCGCTGGATTATCACGAGCAGATCCTCGGCCTGTACAACATCTTTGTCGAGAAGCCCGGCGTGTCGCGGCGCGAGGACGTGATGGATTTGCTGAAGACTATCGGAAGTCACCTTGGCATGGCGATAGCCAAGCAGCGTTCGGATGCCGACGCGCGCCGTCTGTCCATTGTCCAGGAACGCACCAATCTCGCGCATGAGCTGCATGATTCACTGGCGCAGACGCTCGCCAGCCTGCGCTTTCAGGTGCGCATGTTACAGGACACGCTGACTCAGTCTGGCGCGGGCAAGGCGGCAATGGACGATGTCGATCGCATCCGCAATGCGCTCGATGAAGCGCATATCGAGTTGCGCGAGTTGTTGAAAAGCTTTCGCGCGCCGATCGACCAGCGTGGCCTGATTCCGGCGCTGGAGAAGCTTGCGCGGCGCTATCAGGAAGAGACCGGCATCCAGGTATTCTTCCAGAAGAACTGCGCGCAGACCAACCTCAGCGCGAGTGAGGAGATGCAGATCTTGCGCATCGTGCAGGAGGCGCTGGCGAACATTCGCAAGCATGCCGAAGCGCACACCGTGCGCATCCTGCTGGCGCGGCATCACGGCGATGTCTATGTCATCCTGATTGAGGATGATGGCGTCGGTTTCGACAATGCCCTTCGCGAAGGGCGGCCGGGAGAACACATCGGCTTGTCGATCATGCAGGAGCGCGCGCATCGGCTCGGTGGCTTCTTGCGTATCGAAAGCGAAGCAGGCGAGGGTACCCGGGTCGAACTGACATATAAACCCGACGCGCGCCTGAGTGAACCCCACGAAGCCACCGGAACCTGACCATGCGGGTATTGTTGATAGATGACCATGCGCTGTTTCGCATCGGTCTGCGTGAATTGCTGGAGCGGCGCGGTATCGATGTCATCGAAGCAGTCGGCGACTGTGAGGCGGGCATGATGCTGGCGGCGGAAAGACAGCCAGACGTGATTCTGCTGGATATGCGCATGCCGCAAATGAGCGGCATCGAGGTACTGAAGACGCTGCGCCAGCACGGGTTGGACATGTCAATCGTGATGCTGACGACGAGTCGCGACGAGAAGGACGTGATCGAATCGTTGCGTAACGGCGCGCAAGGCTATTTGCTGAAGGACATGGAGCCGGACGACCTGATCCGCGCGCTGGAGAATATCGTTGCCGGACAGAGCATCGTCGCACAGGAACTCACCGGTGTATTGGCGCGCGCGGTTAGCGGTGACAGCCCCGAGGTAGAGGTGGACAAGGCCTCGTTCTTCGACGACCTGACGCCGCGTGAACGCGAGATCCTGTGTCATCTCGCCGAGGGGCAGAGCAACAAAGTCATCGCCCGCCATCTGGGCATCTCCGATGGCACGGTAAAGCTGCATGTGAAGGCCATCCTGCGCAAGCTCGACGTGAGTTCCCGCGTGAAGGCGGCAGTGATGGCGGTAGAACAGAACCTTTGCGCGAGAAAAGAGAAAGAGTAGCGGCCATGATGCGATTTATCGAGAGAATCCACGACCTGTTGAAGGATGTGCCCGAGGACATGCCCTGGGATCTGGAGGAGCGCCTGGCGGAACATCCCGAGGCATTGATCATCGATGTTCGCGAGCCGGACGAGTTTGCCTTCTGCCATATCGAAGGTTCGCTGAACATCCCGCGCGGCATCCTCGAATCGGCCGCAGAGTGGAACTTCGACGAAACCGAGCCGGAACTGGTGCGCGCGCGAGAAAATAGCGATCGTGATGTCGTCGTGGTGTGTCGTTCCGGCCATCGCAGCCTGCTCAGCGCCTGGTCGTTGCAGGTGCTCGATTACCCCCGCGTGCTGTCGTTGAAGACCGGCCTGCGTGGCTGGAACGATTTTGATCAGCCGATGGTCGACACCGCCGGTGAGGTCGTCGATCCGGATCAGATCGACGCCTTCTTCACCAGCAAGCTGCGCGAGGATCAGCGCCAGCCCGGAGCTTGATCTGTTATCAGCCTATCTACCTTCGGATGATCAGCATCGTCGAGAGGAAAAGCAAAGCCCGGCATGCCCAACAAACCACTTGTCGTGTCGCTGGTGGATCGGGCGACAGGGTTTCAATCGAGTAACGATTTCAGATTCGCCAGGTGGGCGCTGCCGCGTTCTTTCTGTTCCTCATTGGACAGCGGATTGCCGACGCCTTCCCATTTCAGAATGTCCTTTGGCAGTTCGTCGAGAAAGCGGCTTGGCTCGCAGTCGATGGTTTCGCCGAAGCGGCGGCGCTTGGCGGCGGCGCTCATCGTCAGGCTGCGTTGCGCGCGGGTGATGCCGACATAGGCGAGGCGGCGTTCCTCTTCGATATTGTCCTCCTCGATGCTGGTGCGATGCGGCAGCAGCTCTTCCTCCATGCCGACCAGGAAGACGTGCGGAAACTCTAGCCCCTTCGCGGCGTGTAGGGTCATTAATGCGATACGGTCGCCCGCTTCGTCCTCGTTCTGGCGTTCGAGCACGTCCATCAGTATCAGGTGGTTGATCATGTCCACCAGGCTCCGGTCACCGTCCTTGTCGCGTAGCTTCTTCAGCCAGTCGATGAGTTCCTCGACGTTTTCGATACGCCGTTCGGCAACCTTGTCGCTGCTGCTTTTCTCACGTAGCCAGTCCTCGTGCTCGATCTCCTTCAGCATCTGGCGGATGGTTTCGATCGGATCATCCTCTTCGGCCTTGCGCGCGAACTTCCACACCCAGGCGGAGAATTCGCGCAGGGCATTCAGCGCGCGCGGTTGTAGCGTGGCTTCCAGGCCGAATTCGTCGCAGGCGGCAAGCAGGCTGATCTCGCGCTCGGTGGCGTAGTTGCCGAGCTTCTCCAAGGTGCCGGGACCGATCTGGCGGCGTGGGGTATTGACGATGCGTAGAAAGGCCGTGTCGTCGTCAGTATTGGTCAGCAGGCGCAGGTAGCTCATCACGTCCTTGATCTCGGCGCGTGCGAAGAACGAGGTGCCACCGCTGATGAAGTACGCCAGTCCCTGTTCACGCAGGGCCTTCTCGAACAGGCGTGATTGATGGTTGCCGCGATACAGAATAGCGTAGTCGGACAGTGGCCTGCCGCCGCGATAGCGATGGTGGATGATCTCGGAGACGATGCGCTCCGCCTCGTGTTGTTCATCCTTGCAGACAATCATGCGTAGTGGGTCGCCGTTGCCTATCGCCGACCACAGCTTCTTCTCGAAGACATGCGGATTGTTCGCGATCAGAGTATTCGCGGCATGCAGGATGTTGCCGGTGGAACGGTAGTTTTGCTCCAACTTGATCAGTTTCAGATTAGAATAGTCTTCCTTCAATTGGGCGAGATTCTGGGGCCGTGCGCCACGCCACGCATAGATCGACTGATCGTCGTCGCCGACCACGGTCAGGCTGCCGCGCACGCCGACCAATTGGCGCACCAGTTGGTATTGGCTGGCGTTGGTATCCTGGTATTCGTCGACCAGTAGGTGGCGGATGCGGTTCTGCCAGCGTTCCAACGCTTCGGGGTTTTCGCCGAACAACAACGCCGGTTGCATGATCAAATCGTCGAAGTCGACCGCGTTGTATGCCTTCAGGTTGCGCTGGTAGGCGACGTAGCGCATTGCGTTGGCCAGTTCCAGCTCGTCTTGCGCCCGTGAAACCGCCTGTTCCGGTGTGATCAGGTTGTTCTTCCAGTCCGAGATCGCCCATTGCGCCTGTTTCACCAGTTCATCCTCGCCCTCATCCTTGCGCAATAGCTCCTTCAACAGGGATTCGCTGTCTTGCTGGTCGAAGATCGAGAAGCCGCTTTTGTAGCCCCGGTGCTTGTGTTCGCGACGCAGGATGTTCAGGCCAAGGTTGTGGAAGGTGGAAACCGTCAACCCCTTGCTCTCACCGCCACCGAGCAACTCACCGACGCGCGATTTCATCTCGCGCGCGGCCTTGTTGGTGAAGGTCACGGCGGTGATGTGGCGCGCGTCGATGCCGCATTGCTGGATCAGCCAGGCGATCTTGTGGGTGATCACACGGGTTTTGCCGGAGCCGGCGCCGGCGAGTACCAACAACGGCCCGCCAAGGTATTCGACGGCTGCCTGTTGGCGGGAGTTGAGCTTATTCGCCACCGGCATACCGCGTTTTTTTGAAGCGGAACAGCGCCGAGATATCCTCGTCGCCGAAGCCTTGTTCGATGAGCCGAGCGTAATGCACGCGGGTCATGCCAGCGAGATGCAGATGCACGTGATGGCGTTCGGCCATGCGTTCACAGATCGCCAGATCCTTATCGTGTAGGCGGATGCGGAAGCCCGGCGGGTAGTCGCCGGCAACCATGCCTGGACCGCGATGCCGCAAGAACCAGTTGCCCGCCGCGCCCTGGCTGACGACATCGATGACCTTGTTGCTGTCCAAGCCCTCGGCCTCGGCGAAGGCCAGCGCCTCGGTGACCGCTTGGTTGATGCCGGCGACCATGATCTGGTTTACTGCTTTTGTCGCCTGGCCGCTGCCGGATCCGCCCATGTGGAGGATATGCGCGGCGATGATCTTCATCAGTGGCCGGGCGCTGGCGAAGGCGTCGGCGCCGCCGCCGACCATCATTGCCAGTGTGCCTTGCGCCGCGCCTTCGCTGCCACCGGAGACCGGCGCGTCCAGGTAAGCGACGCCCTGTGCCGCCAGATCCATGGCCAGGTGGCGGGCGGTATCGGCCTCTATCGTCGAGGTATCGACCAGGATCTGGCCGGTGCGCAGCGCCGGGCGCAGTTGCTCGACGACTTCGATCACGTCTGCGTCGGCGGATAGGCTGAGCAGGATGACATCGCCACGGGCGGCCACCTCGGCCGGACTGGCAACCAATGGCAGATTCTCGGCGGCGAGCGGTGCGGTGCGTTCGGGGCTGCGATTCCAGGCGGCCGCGAGTACGCCGGCGGCATGCAGATTGCGCGCCATGCCGGCGCCCATCGCGCCCAGGCCGATGATTCCTGCTTTGGAGTGAGTCATTGAATATGAGACTATTGGCGGCTTGTCGGGTTGGCAATTCTAATCAACTTGCGGAAAAAGGCACAGTGGAAAGAAAACAGAAATTCGTCAAGTCGGGCAAGCCGCCGGATGGTCGCATGAACCGCGAAGCCTGGAAGATCTTCCAGATTATCTCGGAATTCGTCGACGGCTTCGAACGCCTGGCCGATATCCAGCCCTCGGTGAGTATCTTCGGTTCGGCGCGCACGCCGGAGGACCATCCCTATTACCAAAAGACAGAGACCATCGCTCATCTGCTATCGGAAGCGGGTTTCGCCGTGGTCAGTGGTGGCGGGCCGGGTATCATGGAGGCGGCGAACAAGGGCGCTTATGCCGGTAAGGGACCAAGCATCGGCTTGAACATCCGCCTGCCGCACGAGCAGAGCGGTAACCCGTACCAGGATATCTCGCTGGAGTTCGAGCATTTCTTCTCGCGCAAGGTGATGTTCGTCAAGTACGCCTCGGCCTATGTGGTGATGCCGGGTGGCTTCGGTACCTTGGACGAACTCGCCGAGATCATGACCCTGGTGCAGACTGGCAAGAGTCGCAAAATTCCAATCATCCTGGTCGAATCGGCATTCTGGCGAGGGCTGATCGATTGGCTACGCGGCACGTTGATTGCCGCTGGCACCATCTCACCGGGTGACATGGAACTGATTCAGGTGGTGGATGACCCCGAGGCGGTCGTCGACCGGATTTTCGCCTATTACGAAGAACGGGGTTTTGAACCTTCCAGCGCGGAAGAGGAGATTCTGTTGTCGCTTTAGCGGGATGTTGAAAAAGTCCTTCCATGGACGTTTTCAACGACGGAACCGGAAAATGCGATTTCCCGGTTCCTTCATTTTCAATGACTTGCAGTCATCGAAAATGGAGGTACATCCCTGTACCGTACACAGGCCGTTGAGCGATGTGCTTCGTCAACCGCCTTATTTTTGAGGAGATGAAATGTCATGCGTATACTGCTGTTCCTTTTGGCGCTGTTGCCGGTGGGCGGGTTCGCCGCCGATGCCCCTCCGGTCCCGCAAGCGCGGAGCAAGGGCTTGCCGCCACCGGATCTGCCGCCACGGATTCAGAACGGTCGTCCGCTGGAATCCACTATCATCATCCGTGAAACCGACAAGGGCAAGGTGAAGGAATATCGCATCAACGGGCGTGCCTACATGGTACAGATCACGCCTCAGATCGGCCCGCCCTATTATCTGATCGATCGCGACGGCGATGGCGTCTTCGAGACCCAGACCAATGATCCACGCGATCAACCGGTGCCAATGTGGATTCTGTTCAGTTGGTAGCGCGATGAGAAGAGTGATCGATTGGATCGATGCGCTGAACGAGGCCATCGGGCGCGTCGTCGCCTGGCTGTCGCTATTGATGGTGTTGATCACCGTCGCGGTGGTGATCTTGCGTTACGCCTTCGATCTTGGCTGGATCTCGATGCAGGAGTCGGTGACCTATCTGCACGCGACCCTTTTCATGCTCGGCGCGGCCTATACCTTGAAGCATGGCGGCCATGTGCGCGTGGATATCTTCTACGGCAAGATGGACGCGCGTGGTCGCGCCTGGGTGGATTTTTTCGGCACTCTGTTTTTGCTGATACCGGTGTGTCTGTTCATTCTGTGGATCAGCGCGGAGTATATCGCTGAATCTTGGTCTGTGTTGGAGGGATCTCGCGAGGCTGGCGGCATCCCCGGCGTATTTCTATTGAAGACACTGATCCCGCTGTTTTGCTTGCTGATGATCCTTCAGGGCGTGTCGATGATGGGGCATTCCTGGCGGGTGTTGCGTGGTGGAGAGGCTGACGATGAGCGCTGAACTCTGGCCGCTGGCGATGTTTCTTGGCGTCTGCCTAGTATTGATGATGGGTTACCCGGTGGCTTTCTCGCTGGGCGGAACGGCATTGTTGTTCGCTTTTGTCGGCGAGTACATGGATGTCTTCGATTCGGCCTTTCTCGAAGCTATCCCGAACCGACTCTACGGCATCATGACCAACGAGACCTTGATCGCCGTGCCGCTGTTCGTCTTCATGGGCGTGATGTTGGAACGCTCGCGCGTCGCCGAGAACCTGCTGGACACCATGGCCAGCTTGTTTGGCCGCTTGCGCGGTGGCCTGGGAATCTCGGTGACCCTGGTCGGCATGTTGCTGGCGGCGAGCACCGGCATCGTCGGCGCCACCGTGGTAACCATGGGGCTATTATCCCTGCCGACGATGCTGAAACGTGGTTATGACCCGGCGTTGTCCACCGGTATCATCTGCGCGTCCGGCACGCTCGGGCAGATCATCCCGCCCTCGATCATCCTGGTATTGCTTGGTGATGTGCTGTCGGCCGCCTATCAGCAGGCACAGCTCGACATGGGTATCTTCTCGCCGGAGACGGTATCGGTCGGCGATCTGTTCGTCGGCGCGATCATTCCCGGTCTGCTGCTGGTGCTGTTCTATCTGATCTATGTCGCCATGATCGCCTGGTTGAAGCCAGGGAAGGCGCCGGCGGCAGAGGATCTCGGCATCGAAGGCCGGGGCGAGTTCCTGCGGCGCATCGTCAAGGTACTGGTGCCGCCGCTGCTGTTGATCGTCGCGGTACTCGGCTCGATACTTGGCGGCTTCGCGACCCCGACGGAGGCGGCCGCCGTCGGTGCGCTTGGTGCAATGCTGCTGGCTGCCTCGCGTGGCGAACTGAGCCGCGATACATTGACGGACACGGTGCGTTCCACGACCAAGGTCACCAGCATGGTGTTCGTGATCTTCATCGGCGCGACGCTGTTTTCGTTGGTGTTTCGCGGCTTTGGCGGCGACGAGGCGGTGACCGACTTTCTTACCGGCCTGCCGGGTGGTGTGGTTGGCGCGGTGGCTGTGGTGATGCTGGTGATGTTTTTGCTCGGCTTCATCCTGGATTTCATCGAGATCACCTTCGTCGTGGTGCCGATCGTCGGGCCGATTCTGTTGGCGATGGGCCTGTCGCCGGTGTGGCTGGGGATCATGATCGCGATCAACCTGCAAACCTCCTTCCTGACCCCGCCATTCGGCTTCGCGCTGTTCTATCTGCGTGGCGTCGCGCCACCCGAGGTCGAGACTGGCGATATCTATCGCGGCGTCGCGCCCTTCATCGTCATCCAGTTGGTGATGCTCGGTCTGTTGGCCCTGTGGCCGACGTTGGCCACTTGGCTGCCGTCGGTGGTTTATCGCTGATCCGAACGG
>JALSSX010000139.1 GCA_026984055.1 Sedimenticola sp.
TACCAGCCGGTTATGACAGGCCCAGGCACTGACCATGTGGAGCGGTAAACGATTGTGCTTACGCTCTCGTGACCCTTTGGCTGTCTTACCATCGACGGCGATGATTTCTCCCTCGGTCAATTCATGGCATTTGTTGCGGTCGATGCGAGGGTCTTCCAGCCTAGAAAAGTGTTCGATCAAACAAGCGGTCATGAGAATCTCCTGAGTTGCCTTCTCTGGATGATCTCATATCCTCTTGTCCATGCATGGGTTTATATGCGCTCGCCCTGGGGATGTCCCATCCTTTTCGATCACGATAAGTGATGGAAAATATGAGCAAAGAGGAAATCGTATTGTAACTACTCAGCTCACCACTGAAATGTGCCATCTCTGCGTTGGAAAATGGTCATTTACACCTGTAAACTCACATTTCCCGCCTTGATCTGACACATTTCAGCGGCAATCTGAGCAGTTACAGCATGATTTTCCTACTTGCTGAGTAGTTACCTCGTATTTTCTTTTTTCGAGATCCCCATAAAATCCGACGTTCAACTGGCCGTGGTCGTAACGAGCAAGGAAGCGATTGGCTGGCCGAGCATTCAGGTCAGTGGGAATGAATCTGGCCGTTGGGCAATGAATCAAACGCGTCTCCGGCCGACTGTTTTGCTTGCAATGACTTCTGTGCACGTGGATTCAACGCAGGCAGCCTGTGCTTTGGGGTGGGTGTCGGACGGCATTTCCGTACCCGCAGGCTGAACAGCCGAGGACGGATCTCGTTGTTGAACGCCTGTTTCCATGCCTGGAAGTCGTCCAGGCCGGCACTACCATAGACCGCTTTTTCCAGCTCCAGCATCAGTTTCGCGACGTGTTGTCCATTGGCCGCTGGATGGCAGGTGGCCAACCGTTGACCGATCGAGCGCAGTGAGGCATTCGCTGGAATATCGAGGTGCTTGTTGCCGAGAATCTGGATGGCCTGCGCCCAGCCGGCCGGATCGTTCTCCCGGGCCAACGCGCGCATGCAGAACCAGAGCCGCCACGATACCGGTAGAAAGCGCGCGACTGTTCGACGAACCTCGTGTAGCACGCGACGGGGAGCCAGGCGTCCCAGCCATCTCGCGAGTGGCGGATAGAAGCCGCCGAGCAGGGTTTTGAGCAGCTTGCCAGGCAGACGGATAACGCCTGAATCCGCATGGATCCGGCGGCCGCGCAGAAAAAAACGATACCATTGATAGAGCGCGAAGCCGAAGACCAGGATCAGTGGGAACAGCAGCCAACGACTGGAGAAGATACTATCCTTGTCCTGTACATTCTGCCAGGGCTTGATGGCTTTGTGCGTGCCGTTGGCGACGAATCGGCGCGCCGGAAGCACGCTGGTTTCGGCGCGCGAGAAGCGTGTATTCCACCAATGGAGTTCGATCGCCGGCAAATCGATATTGCCGCCGTATCGAGGCACCAGGGTGAAGTGCTCCGTGCGTCGACCGTAGATCATGTCGTCCAAGCGGGTGAGTCCTTCTTCTATCTCGGTTTTATCCTGATAGACGTGGAAGTCGCCTTCCTTCAGCTGCGCCGCGATCGATGGGATCTGTGCGGCGGTGGCGCCAAACGCGGTGGTTTCCACCGTCAGTTGCATCGGTTGGCCGACTGCTGGATTCTCGGTGTCGCTCAGCTCCGCCTTCATGCGAAGATCGTACAGCGGAAGCCAGGGCACGACCGAGGCGACCGGCGACTGGATCTTCAGCGTAATCGGGCTGTCGCTCAGGATGGCCTGGGTGGGTAGACGGCTTGCCGCATCGCGGGTGATGTGCGCCCTTGCCGGTGGCAGTACCAGTTCACCCGCCTTCAACGGCATCAGCAGATAACGAAACTCGGTGATGAAACGGGTCTGGCCGGTGAGTTGGTCACTGGTGGTAACGGCCTTGCCGAGCTGACGGATGACGATATCATCGACCTCGGGTGGTTCGGCGACGACGGTCTTCAGATCGCCGCTGCTGGTGATACGGATCTTGTACAGCAGGCTTTGTTGCGTCCACGGCGATGGGTCGCTGATACTGCTTTCCAGTTCCGGCGGCAGGTAGCGATGTGGTGGACTAGTGGCATGCCCGCCCGATTTCCGCAATACGCGTCGATTGGAATGTTGCCGCGGGCGAAAACGGTTGTTGCTCGTCGGGCGAGAACCGCTGCCGCCCATGGACCTGCCGCCGGTCGGGCGGACGGGGATCGCCTGGCGAGGTTGGCGAAACCGATAGCCAGGATTGTAGTAACCTGGATTGTAATAGCTTGGCGGGGGATAGGGACTCGATGCCTGGGGCTGTGCGGCATGCCCCGGTTGCGGCATGAACACTGGGCACAGGAGTAGCAGGGGGGGCAGCCGTGAAAGTCGGAGTTTTACCATGGTCTGGGTTCCTGGAGTGGCTGGCGGATGCCTTGCATCATACGCTGCTCCTCGATGATGAATTGGTTACGTAGCAGCGATGTGGGATTGCCCTCGACCTGTTGCAACCATTGTTCTATCGGCAGGGATGGCGCCTTGCCCTGGTCGACGCTTTCTCCGGTTGCGCCGCCTTGCTGTTGTTCGGCATCGGCACTGTCCTGGTTATCGGACTGCCTGTCGGCCTGCTGATCGAAATCGGTGACGCCTTGATCCGCTGGCGGTTGTTCTTCCAGACGTAGTGTTTTCGGCCGGACCATGGGTGGCCTCGGCTTGTTACCAGCGTGTTGTCCCAGCGGGTTCCGTTCTTCCTCGTTGCCCTTCTCGTCACCCTTATTGCCAGTCTGCCGCGATGTATCCGGCTGGTTGCCCTGTTTCCTGTCGGCTTCACCCGAGATGTCGGTAGGCGGCTTTCGGAATGACTCGGCGTCTTTCCTGGGCTGTTCGCCAGCGTATTTCTTTTCTGATTTTTCTTTGTCGCCATGCTCGGATGCCTGGTCTTTCTGTGTATCTCCGTCGCTGGATTTCGTATTTTTCCGCTCGTCTGGGTGCCGCCCTGGGCTGTCGTCCTGTTCCTGCCCGTCTTCGTTATCCGGCTGCTTGTGCTTGTCTTCACTTCCGTCTTTGTTGTTTCGCTGGTCGCTCTGTCCCTTATCCTGATGTTCGCCGGCCTGCTCGCCTTGCTGATGTTCGCCGGCCTGCTGGCCCTGCTGTTGTTCGCCGGCCTGCTGGCCCTGCTGATGTTCGCCGGCCTGCTCGCCTTGCTGTTGTTCGCCGGCCTGCTGGCCCTGCTGATGTTCGCCGGCCTGCT
>JALSSX010000140.1 GCA_026984055.1 Sedimenticola sp.
GGCCGAACGACGACGAGCGCCCCGGCCCGGACTGCTATTGCGGCCGTCACGGCTGCATAGAAACCTGGCTGTCCGGCCCGGGCATGCGCCGCGATCACAAGAACATCGCCAGCGAATCGTTGGAACCCGCCCGCATCGTCAGAGGCGCGACGCGCGATGCCGCGCGCGCCGCCACGCTGGACCGCTACATCGACCGCCTCTCGCGCGCATTGGCGCATGTCATCAACCTGCTCGACCCGGATGTCATCGTGCTCGGCGGCGGCATGGGCAACATCGATGCGCTCTATGAACAGGTGCCGGAACGCTGGCGACAATGGGTCTTCTCCGATGTCGTCGCGACCCGCCTGGCGCGGCCGACACACGGCGATTCCAGCGGTGTGCGCGGCGCGGCCTGGCTGTGGAAGGCCTGATGGCGCCGAAACTGCTGCTGTTCGACCTGGACGACACCCTGTGGCCGTGCCGCCCCACCATCGCGCGCGCCGAACGGATACTCCATGCATGGCTGTGCGAACGCCTGCCCGCATTGTGCGACGAACACGACATCGACAGCCTGCGTCGCCTGCGGCAGGACTTCATGCGCCGACATCCGGAACTGACGCACGACCTGACCCGGGTCCGACTGGAATCATTGCGCGAACTGTGCCGCGACTACCACGCCGACAGCGCGATCGCCGAGCAGGGCACCCGAATGTTCCGCCATGAACGCAACCGGGTGACGCCCTACCCCGACGTGATCCCGGTACTCACAGCACTGCGCGAAAAGCATGTCCTGGCCTCACTGACGAACGGCAACGCCGATGTCGAACAAACCCCGTTGCGCGGCCTGTTCCATGTAAACATCACCTCGATGGCGGTAGGCGTGGCGAAGCCTCACGCCGCGATGTTCACCGCCGCCGGCAAAGCCACGGGCATCGCGCCGGCGCATACAATGATGATTGGCGACGACATCCAGCGCGATATCGAACCGGCCGCCGCGCTGGGCATGCGCACCGCGCTGATCCAACGCGAAACCGACAATGACCCGGCCACGCACGCCGACCTGATCGCCAGCGATCTCACCGAGCTGGCGGCATGGCTGAAGCCCAGCGGCGTCAGAACGCCATAAAGCGCCCCCCACTGCCAACGGCAATGGTGATCAGCCCCAACACCGTATTGATGCCGACCAGCAGGCGGATCTTATTCAGTTTTTCCCCGGCGGTCGGCCAATCTTGCGCGGCCACGGCACGCTTCAGTTTCAGATACAGACCAAAGAACACATGACCGAAGATCAACATCATCACGATACCCAGGGCCAGCATGGTATGCACATAGGGCGGCACCTTGGCAAAGCCGCCATAGTAACCGAAGATCATCCAGAATCCGGTCGCCAGAATAACGATTATCGCCGCCCACACCCAAGGAAAAAAACGGCTGAACACGCCATTCCACAACGGCAGGCGTTGCGGCGGTTCGAACTGCGCCACGGCGACCGGGCGCAATACCTGATGGGCGAAGAACATGCCACCGACCCAGATGACGATGGCGAGCAGGTGCAGCACGACGGCCGCGGGAAACAGATAAGCAGACATGGAAGCAACCCCGGTAAGATAATTGGCGGCCCATCATAGCCTTTTCCGTCCACCAGCACATAGTCACCATGGCCATAAGCAACCTCCCACGACGCGTAACACCGCCAGGGGCGAAAGGAAGCGCGATAATGCCGACGCTTGGCTGACCGTGGCGATATAATGGTGGACATTTACCATCCCAACTCCAGGTTATGCCGTGAACAGTCGCACCGAAACCCTCCTCGACCTTCTCAACCGACGCATCCTGATCCTTGATGGCGCGATGGGCACCATGATCCAACGCCACAAGCTCCAGGAGGACGACTATCGCGGCGAACGTTTTGCCGACTGGCATACCGACGTGAAGGGCAACAACGATCTGTTGGCGCTGACCCAGCCCGACATCATTCGCGGCATCCATGAACAATACCTGGAAGCCGGCGCGGATATCCTTGAAACCAACAGTTTCAATGCCACGCGCGCATCGATGGCCGACTACGACATGCAGGATCTGGCCCACGAAATCAATGCCGCCGCGGCACGCTTGGCGCGCGAAGCCGCCGACAAGCACGGCACGCCGGACAAGCCACGCTTCGTCGCTGGCGTGCTCGGCCCGACCAGCAAGACGCTGTCGATCTCGCCGGACGTGAATGACCCCGGCTATCGCAACATTACCTTCACCGGACTGGCCGAGATGTACCGCGAGGCGACACGTGGCCTGATCGAGGGCGGCGCGGACATCATTCTGATCGAAACCATCTTCGACACCCTGAATGCCAAGGCCGCGATCCTCGCCGCCCAGGACGTGTTCGCCGAACAGGGCGCCGAACTGCCGATCATGATCTCCGGCACCATCACCGACGCCTCCGGCCGCACCCTTTCCGGCCAGGTCACCGAGGCATTCTACAACAGCCTGCGTCATGCCAGGCCCCTGTCGATGGGCCTGAACTGCGCGCTGGGCCCGGACCTGCTGCGTCAGTACGTGGAGGAGTTGTCACGGGTCTCGGAATGCTTCGTCTCGGCGCACCCGAACGCCGGCCTGCCGAATGAGTTCGGCGAATACGACATGACGCCGGAACAGATGGCCGCCGAGGTCGGCGAATGGGCCGACTCCGGCTTCGTCAACATCATTGGCGGCTGCTGCGGTTCATCGCCGGCGCATATCGCCGCGATCGCCCGGGCTGTCGCCGGCAAGTCGCCACGCCAGCGCCCGGTGATCGCGCCGGCCTGCCGCCTGTCCGGTCTGGAACCGTTGAACATCACCGAGGATTCGTTGTTCGTCAATGTCGGCGAACGCGCCAACGTCACCGGCTCGGCAAAATTCAAGCGCCTGATCCTGAACGAGGAATATGAAGAAGCGCTGGACGTGTGCCGCACCCAGGTCGAGGAGGGCGCGCAGGTGGTCGATGTCAACATGGATGAAGGCATGCTCGACGGCAAGGCGGCGATGGTGCGCTTCCTGAACCTGTGCGCCACCGAACCGGACATCGCCAAGGCGCCGATGATGATCGATTCATCCAAATGGGAGATCATCGAAGCCGGGCTGCAATGCGTGCAGGGCAAGCCCATCGTCAACTCCATCTCGATGAAGGAGGGCGAGGACAAGTTCCGCGAGCAGGCACGCCTTTGCCAGCGTTATGGCGCGGCGGCGATCGTCATGGCCTTCGACGAAGTCGGCCAGGCGGATACCTACGAGCGCAAGATCGAGATCTGCGAACGCGCCTACCGCATCCTCGTCGACGAACTGGACTTCCCGCCCGAGGACATCATCTTCGACCCCAACATCTTTGCCATCGCCACCGGCATTGAGGAACACAACAATTACGGCGTCGATTTCATCGAAGCGACACGCTGGATCAAGCAGAACCTGCCGCATGCCATGGTCTCCGGCGGGGTATCCAACGTCTCCTTCTCATTTCGTGGCAACAACCCGGTGCGCGAGGCGATTCACGCCGTGTTCCTCTACCATGCGATCGAGGCCGGCATGGACATGGGCATCGTCAACGCCGGGCAGTTGGTCGTCTATGACGAGGTGCCGGAGGAATTGCGCAACGCGGTCGAGGACGTGATTCTGAACCGCGACCCCGAAGCCGGCGAACGCTTGGTCGAGATCGCCGGAAAATACGCCGGCGACGGCGGCGCCAGCGACAAGAAAGAGGACCAGGAATGGCGCTCATGGCCGGTCGAGAAACGCCTGGAACATTCACTGGTGAAAGGCATCACAGAATTCATCGATGAAGACACCAAGGAGGCGCTGGAGAAGCTCGGCCGCCCGATCAATGTCATCGAAGGCCCGTTGATGGACGGCATGAACGTGGTCGGAGACCTGTTCGGCGCCGGCAAGATGTTCCTTCCACAAGTGGTAAAATCAGCGCGGGTGATGAAGAAATCTGTCGCCTGGCTGGAACCCTATCTGGAAGCCGAAAAGCAGGACTGCGAGGTTCAGACTGCCGGCAAGATCCTGATGGCCACGGTGAAGGGCGATGTGCATGATATCGGCAAGAACATCGTCGGCGTGGTATTGCAATGCAACAACTACGAAGTCGTCGATCTCGGCGTGATGGTACCCGCCGACAAAATACTGAAGACCGCTCGCGACGAGAAGGTTGACATCATCGGTCTGTCCGGACTCATCACCCCCTCGCTGGACGAAATGGTGCATGTCGCCAAGGAGATGAAACGCCTGGATTTCGACATCCCGCTGATGATCGGTGGCGCGACCACCTCGAAGGCGCACACCGCAGTCAAGATCGAACCACAATATGAACACGGCGCGATCTATGTCGCCGATGCCTCGCGCGCAGTCGGCGTGGCCACGACCCTGCTGTCCGAGGACCAGAAACCCGCCTTTCTCGCCGACATCAAGGCCGAATACGAGCAGGTACGCCAACGCCGCGCCGGCAAGAACGAGGCGAAACATCTGATTCCGATCGCCAACGCGCGCGCCAACCCGACGCCGATCGATTGGGCCGCCTATCAGCCTCCCCAACCGCTGCAACCCGGTATCAGCGTGTTTCGCGACATCCCACTGGTGGATCTGATTCCCTATATCGACTGGACCTTTTTCTTCCACGCCTGGCAACTACGCGGCCGTTACCCGGCAATCCTCGACGACGCCGACAAGGGCGAGGAAGCGCGCAAGCTGTTCCAGGACGCAAGCGACATGCTCGACAAAATCATCGCCGAGAACTGGCTGCGCGCGCACGCCGTGGTCGGCCTGTTTCCGGCGAATGCCGTCGGTGACGACATCGAACTCTACCGAGATGACAGCCGCAGCCAACTCTTGACCACATTGCACAACCTGCGCAAACAGGGCAAGCAGCCAGCTGGAAAATACAACGAATCACTGGCGGACTTCATCGCCCCAAGAGACAGCGGCAAACCCGACTGGATAGGCGGCTTCGCCGGCACCGCCGGCGAAGGCATAGACGACAAGATCGCCGAGTTCGAGAAGGATCACGACGACTACAACAGCCTGATGCTGAAAGCCATCGCCGACCGACTCGCCGAGGCCCAGGCCGAATGGCTGCACGCCAAGGTGCGTCGTGAACTCTGGGGCTACGCGCCCGACGAGGCGCTGGACAATACCGATCTGATCGCCGAGAAGTACCGGGGCATCCGCCCGGCGATGGGCTACCCGGCCAGCCCCGACCACACCGAGAAAGATCTACTGTGGGAACTGCTCGACGCCGAAAAACACACCGGCATCTGGCTGACCGAATCCAAGGCCATGGTGCCCACCGCCGCCGTCAGCGGACTCTATTTCTCACATCCGGATGCGCGCTATTTCGCGGTCGGCAAGATCAACAAGGACCAGGTCGAGGATTACGCCCGGCGCAAGGGCATACAACGCCGCCTGATGGAAAAATGGCTGGCGCCGAACATGGCTTACGAACCCACGGACTGAGCATGCCGAATCCGCCCGACATGCTATGCTTTGAAGAAAACATAACAGCGGGAAATGGACATGACCACTCTTCGACAAGCGAGCGCGCGGCTATTCGCCGCGGCAGCGCTGGCACTCCCTTTCGCCGGCCAGGCAATCGAGATATACAGCCACGCCCCAGGCCGGGACGGCGCCCAGGCCGACAGCTTGCTGGAAAGCCCGGAGATGCTACGCGAGAACATTCAGAAGAAGCAGTTGCTCCCGATCATCCAGATGCTGAAGAGCGGCCAGCGCAAGCAGGCCAAGCTGGCATTGGCCCGGATACTGACCCAGGACGCGACGGAACCCAACGCGCTCGACCTCGCCGGCACCATCCTGCTAGAGGAAAAAAACTACCCAGCGGCGGAAGACGCATTCAAGCGCGCACTGCAACGCGATGCCTCGCGTAACGGCACGGCGGTCAAACTCGGCGTCACCCGGATGCTGCTGGGCAATATCGCCAGCGGCGAAAAGATCCTTACGCAAACGCTACGCAACGACCCCGACCAGCCGCTGGCGCTACGCTATATGGCATGGCTGGAGACCCGCCGTGGCAAACTGCCCGCCGCGCTGCGTTACCTGCGACACCTGAACGACCTCCATGGCCGGCATATCCATTCCTTGCTCGCCTACCAGATCGATCTGGCGGCACTGTACAACCGGTTACGGCAACCGCGGAACACCATTCGCCTGCTGCAACCCCGAATCGATCCAGACAGGCTGAACACAGCGATGGCGATACAAGCCGCTTACCTGCTGGCCGCCGCCCATCTGGACAATGGCGATACCGCCGCCGGACACGAGCTGATCACCCGACTGAGAAAAACCAAGCTGTCCAAGCTGGATCTCCACCGTCTGGAACTCGGGTTGGCCCGCGCCACCGGCAAGGTGGCGGAGGCGGAGCGCCTTGCCGCCAAGGTGCTGAAACAAAACCCGGCGCTGCGTGACAACGTCGATTTCGAGCTCGCCCGAACCTATTTCAATGCCGGCGAAACACAAAACGCGGAAAAAGCGCTCGGCAAGCTGCTGAAAACCGCCGACCCGGCGGTGATCCCGTCGGTCTTGCGCGATCTCGGCCTGGTGCTACTTCAGGACGGAAAAGCCGGAAAAGCCGTCACGCTACATCGAGACTATGTAAATAAGTATCCTGAATCGGCGTTAATATCCCGACAGCTCACAGAGTTGTTGCTACTTTCCGGAGATGACGCAGCCGCCGCGCGGAACGCCAGGGCGACCACCGAACACTTCCCGAGCGATCTGGAAGGCTGGTTGCTGGCAGGCCAGATCGCCGAGAAACGCGGCCAGCGGCAACAAGCCCGGCGCGACTATCGACAAGCAACGAAACTGGCGCCGAACGACCCGCAAGCCTGGATAGGCATCGCCCGTACCCATGTCGGCGCCAATGACACGGACGCCGCGCTCGCAACATTGAACCAGGCACTGGGGCTATCCCCTGGCGATACCCGGCTGCTGTTCGAACGCGCCTCGCTGCTGGATTCCGTCGACAGGACGGAACAGGCCAATCAAGACTATCGGAACATCTTGGCGTTGAACCCCGATCATGTCCCGGCGCTGAGCAATCTGGCGGAAAACTACCTGCGAGCCGGGCAACAACTCGACAGCGCGCGCGAATTGGCCTTGCGGGCCTATCGAATCGCCCCGGAAAATCCCTATGTCGCCGATATTCACGGGTGGTCTCTGTACAAGAAAGGCGACCGCCTTCAGGCACTGCCGATATTGAAATCGGCCGCCGCCCGCATCGACGAAAATGGTATCGCCGACTTCCATGTCGCCATGCTACTGGCCGATACCGGCGACGAACCCGCAGCCAATCGATACGCGCGCACCGCCATCGAGAAAGGGCTGCCCGAGACTCTCCAGAGACAACTGAAACAGAGGCTGAAGTAGAAGCGTTGGCCCAGCCCGCATGTCTCGCCAGATTGACGATCGTTCCTTGAATCCACAACAGCGTTCCCGCGGTTGGATCACGCCAACCAGCGGGCGACTTTCACGCGAATGACGCGCGCGCCATTGCGTCCTGGCAAGGCGCGGGAGCTCAGCTCGGAGGGCCTCGCCTCACAGCAACAGCTATATTGCCAGCGAGGCTTCGCCGCCCGCGATCATTCCGGCGTTCAACTGGCTGCGACGCCATTCAGCTCACCTGTATCGCCATGCGCACCAGTTCCGCGAGCGAACGCGCGGCCATCTTCTCCATGACTCGAGCGCGATGCGCTTCGATCGTCTTGGAGCTGACGCCGAGCAGGTTGGCGATCTCCTTGTTCGACTTGCCTTCGGTGACCATGCCCATGACCTCGTGCTCGCGCGGCGTCAGACAGGCCAGGCGGGCGGCTATCTCGGCACGTGCGGCCTGGCTGTCGCGATATTCACGATCGCGTTGCATCGCATTGCGGATAGCATCCAGCAAGACTTCGTCGTTGAATGGCTTCTCGATGAAATCGTCAGCGCCCGCCTTCATCGCGCGCACTGCCATCTGCACATCACCGTGGCCGGTGATGATGATGATCGGAATATGGATCTGGTTCTGGTTCAGATACTCCTGGAGTTCCAGCCCGCTCATGCCGGGCATGCGCACGTCCAGTAGCAAACAACCGGCCCGACCCGGGACATAGCGTTTGACAAACTCGTCGGCGGAAGCGAATACCTCTACCGGCATGCCGATGGATTCGATCAGCCAGCGCAGTGAGTTGCGCATTGCGCTGTCGTCATCGACGACGAAGACCGTGCCGTTGTGTGCAGCTTCAGGGTTGTTCATACCGCGACGGAATCCTCTGTATCCAGAATGAAAGCCGGCAGTTTGATGATAAATTCCGCGCCGGCGCCCGGCGCGGAATCCACCTCGATACTGCCCTTGTGATGCTGAATGATGGTAGCACTGATCGCAAGTCCCATGCCCATGCCTTCCTCCTTGGTGGTGAAAAATGGATCGAAGAGCTGCTGCATACGCTCGACGGCAATCCCCGTGCCATTGTCACGCACGCGAATGGTCACGGTGCCAGCGGTCTCCTCAGCGGCGGAAAGCACCACGGCGCCCAGTGAGACATCGGCCTCGCGCACCGCTTCGAGCGCGTTCTTCAAAAGGTTCAGCAAGACCTGTTCGATCTGCACCAGATCACCCTTGATGTACAGCGACTGAGGACTCAGCTCCAGGCGCACCTGGGCACTGCTCTTCTGCACCTCGAATTCCATGAAGGAGACTACCTCCTTGAGCATCTGATTGACTTCGACGACCTCGCGCACCGGTGCGTTGTTGCTGATCATGCCGCGCAGTCGGCGGATGATCTCACTGGCGCGCTGCGATTGCTGACCAATCAACCCAAGCGCCTCGATCAGATCCTGGTCGCTGCCGATACCGGCCTTCATGCGCCGGATGCAGCCGTTCGCATAATTGGATATCGCCGACAGCGGTTGATTCAGCTCGTGCGCGATGCCCGTGGCCATCTCCCCCATGGTGCTCAGGCGGCACACCTGCACCAGCTCGGTCTGATGCTGGCGCGCAATCTCCTGGGCAACATGCATCGCGGTGACATCGCGGGCATAGACGTTGACGTAGCCCAACCCTGGCATCGGCGCCAGCAGGATAGAGTAATAGCGGCCCTCATGCTGAACCTCCAGTTCGTGACCACAACCGGAACCCAATGCCTCGGAGACCAACTCACGCCAATACAATGGCAGGGTCTGGGATAGCTCGCAGCCCCAATAATCGAGCAACGGCCGACTGGCGCGATTTGCATATATCACCACGCCTTGGGAATTCACGCGCAACACCGGCTCGGGACTCTCGCCGGGGAAACGGGCCAAATCGGCAATCTCGCGTTCCTGACGCAGCCGGGTCGAGATGTCATGCAGATAAACGGTAAACAGGCGCTTGCCCACCAGCTCGACCGGTTTGATCGAAACCTCGACCGGAAACATCCGGCCATTGTGATCGAGCGCCTCCATCTCGATGCGGCTGCTGTTGGCGCAATCGCTGGCCTTGGCGCATTCGAATATCCCCTCGAACAGCAGATGGCTATCCGGCTCCAGCAACATCTCCGGCAACCGCCAGCCAATCAGTTCATCGTTGCGGTAGCCGAACTGCGCCTCGGCAGTGGGGTTGAAATCGACGATGACAGCGTTCTCATCGATGGTAATGATCGCATCCAGCGAGCTTTCCAGCACGGCGGTCTTGATCGCTTCGGTATCCTTGATCTCCGTCTCGTGACGCTCACGCATCTCTTCCCTGGCTTGTAGAAACAGCTTCACCATCTGCTGCATCCAGTCTTCCAACAGCATGATCTGATTGCCTTCGTGGGCCACTGGCTGACTGAAACCCAATGCGCGTTGGGAAAAGTCGGCGATACGGCGGATCGAGCGGTTCACCCGCGACGAAATCAGATAGGCCAGCAACGAAAACACCACGACGAACACCAATGTGCCGATCAGCCGCTGCCAACGTTCCAGCTCGATGAACTTGTCCCTGGCATTGAAGATACGCGACTTCGGCAGCAATACAGCAAACAGCAGGCTGATGTCCGAGCCTTCATAGTCGAACAGGGAATGCGCCGATACTGCGTGGTTTTCACGCAACGTCTCGACGATGCTGTTGTCCGGTACCTGCTCGGGATCACTGCTGGCGAGAATCCGTTGTTCATCGACATCCAGCAGTGCGACCACGGCATCGCCGGTCAAGGACTGCTCCGCGACACGCAGAAAGCGATCGTTTATCGGTATCACCAGCAGCAGGGTGCCATTCAGGGTATCCACACGATCATGCACCTGCTCGCCGATCAGTAGATAGGGCCGACCATCGAGAAGAAAATGCACAGGCCGGATGCGACTCTCTTGCACGTAGGTCTGGTCGATACTGTCGAACTGCGCCGGAATGAACGGATAACGCGTATCGCGCTGCACCGCGCGAATGTGCCCATCGTCATCGAAGATCAGGATATAGCGTGGCGGCACAGAGGTTGCGATCAGCGCCTCGCGCCGCACCCAACCCAGCGATGTGGTCATGCGCGGTTCCCTTGGCGCCTCATCGGGCCAGGTTTCCAGGTCCATCCAGTCGAACATCCAGTCGTTCCGCGCGATCAACCTGACCACGTGTTTGTACTGATTCAGATAATTGTCATAGCGCAGCAACGCCTCGCTGGCGCGCTGATCCTGCTGCTGCTTCACCTCTTCGTCGTACAGACGCGCGAGCACCGTGGTCTGGATCTTGTCGAGCAAGACCCACAGCAGAATCGCACTGATCAGCCCGGCGAACACCGCCAGCGTCGGCAAGGACAACCGGCGAAACAGACGCCCTATGCCGGTACGCACCGGCACGGGAGGATTCTGGGGTTTTCTTGTCATGCGGGAATCATCGTGGAAAACAGAGCGACGGGCAACACCACGCACATATCAGGGATATGCAGGTGCGCCAACGCTGTGGACCGCCATGGCCAATCGAAGACCGGATTTCAGCGTGGGTGTTCTTTCGTTCCTGGCAAGACGCGAGGTGGCCGTGGGACCATTCCCTACAACGACGAGCAACGCCGCCTGGGATGAAAAGGATGCGCAATGATTCCGGGGCTTGGCTGACCGTGACTATACAAACCGTATCCGATGACACTCTCCGGGAAAACTCCGGTGTCGGGTGAAACCCCGGCTAGCAGGCCATTGAAAAATGACATTTTTCAACATCCTGCTAGCCCGGATTTCTCACCAGTTCACTACTGCGAGCCAGTGGGAAATCCGGGCTAGAGAAACACCGGAACCGGCCGCTCGGAAAAAACTCGCGGCGCGGAGAGTTGCGCAAGAATCCTGGCGCATTCCTCCGCATCCGCATTGCTGAAGTTGATTGCAACACCGCGTTCAGTGGAACGAACCACAACCCCGTGCAGGGAAATGTGCCGGGGCTCGGCCTGCGCATGGCAGACGAATGCCGCTTGCACGCTGGCCCCTTTTGGTATGCTGGCGAAGCCGGTCTCGACAAAAAGCCCGTGCGCGCTCATGTTGACGGCCGTGCCCTTGATCAGGCCCAACCCTTCGTAACAGAGCACCACATCGAAGCTGACGTTGCTGCGTTCTTGCCGTCGATTGTCCAACTCCATCCTCCTTTGGTGACTGGCTATGCCCGGCTCTGTCGGCCGGTCTGTCCAGTGAAACGAAGTATGGATGAAACGGATTGAAGACAAAATCCGGAGTGCTCCCGAAATACCCGAGGGATAACCCTTAGCGAAACACTTCAATAGCGCCGACCCAATACAAACCCAAGGGCATCTCGATTGTTCGAGATGCCCCCAAGTCGCTACTCAGCAGGTAGGAACATAACACTGTAACCGCTCCGATTGTCGCTGAAATACGTCAGGTCAAGGCAATAGTGCAATTATTACAGGGATGTAACCTATTAGCAGGCCATTGAAAAATGGCATTTTTCAATGGCCTGTGTGCGGTACAAGGATGTACCGCTATTTTCGATGACTGCAAGTCATTGAAAATGAAGGAACCGGGAAATCGCATTTCCGGTTCCGTTGTTGAAAAAGTCCATGTAAGGACTTTTTCAACATCCTGTTAGGGCCTGACCAACACGAAATCAATGCGAGAGCAATTGCCGGTTTGCAGAGGTATTATGGGGCGAGCGGAGTCGTTACTCCGACTTTTTCTTCCGCCGGGTCTTTTGCAACATCACCAGACGGGTGCCGGCGATTCGGTCGTGCCAGGTTCTGTGTTCCGGACCAAATACGATCCAGATGAAGCCCAGCCCCAGGCCGAGCCATGATAGCAGCGAGGCGAGCAGGCGCACGCTGGCGTTCCACAATGTCAGAGGCTCCCCGTCCAAGCGGAGCACGCGCATCCGCCAGGCGCGCATGCCAAGCGTCTGACCACCATGCGTCCAAAACCATAGAAAGAAACCCACGACCCAGGAGGCGAGCCAGAACTGAAGCAGCGGGTGGCCATCTGGGATCGTCTTGCCGCTGATCAACCCGAGTGGAACGACGACGACTGCGGTGCCGACCACCAGCAGGGATATGATCAGCAAGCTGTCATAGACCATTCCCATGACGATGCGCCACAGTTCCGGCGTGCGTGCGGCATCTGTTTCTGTTTCCGGGTCAGTCATCGTATCACCGTGTCTTGCTGATGTTCATCAATGGCATAGCCACGGCCAGTCAAACGTCGGAATCATCGCACGTCACCTTATGGGATCTCGAAAATTCCTTACTCGTCGTCGCTCGGCTTGTCAGCCGGCTTGATCGTGTTCAAGCCCCAGAACTGCCACATCCTCATGCCACCGCGATAGTACTTTATCTTGTCGGCGGGATAGCCAGCTGCCACCAAACCACGAATCGCGCGCGGCGATTGGCCGCAGGAAGGACCATTGCAGAAGACAACCAGGGTCTTGGCGTCGCTGAAGTCCCATTTGTCGGTTTTGTAACGGTGATCCGTAAGCCCCCACTTCTCCAACTGCTTGTCAACCCACGTCATCTTGCCCCGAGGCTTGGCGCCGAATTCTTCCAGCAGCGATTTCATCCCTTCGGAATCCGGTTTCTGTGTCATCAGGGTATACGGATAATGCCGCGCGCCAGGGATCGTGCCCTTCTTCCACCATACATCGGTACGCGCGTCGATCAACAGTCCAGCGCCGTCACGTAGCTCGTTCTCCATGAAGTCGAACAACTCGGCCTCGCCGATGGGTTTCACGCCATCTGCGGGGGACATCGGTTTCAAACATGCTGGCGGGCACGGCCGCCCGGTCTTCGCGAAATAGCCTTTCAGGGTGAAATTCGGATCTTGAGTACGCTCGACCTTTACCGATTTACCTTCGTGAATCACGTACAGTTCGGCCCTGTCTTTCGATAATTGAATCGGTTTCGAGTCTTCGCCGGCGCGAGACGTCTGACTGATCCCGCTCAGCCCCATCGCAAGCAAGACGATAACAATGGGCATATTCCGCATAACATATCCTCGGTCTGGCCCATCAGTATAAATATAGGCCGCTGGTGAAGAAGGAAAAACGCGCCAATCAGCGATTCATAAAATGCCTCATGATCAAGCGACGCGTCTCGGTGATCGATCCAGTCTTATGATAGTGCTGAAAAACATCGACCTTGTCGCTGTCGGAAAGCTGTTTATAGAAGGAATAACTGCCAAAAAACGACTCCTTCAACAGGGCTTCGAAAGCCTGGCGCGAACCAGCCAAGGACGCTTCAGAGGGATCGACCGCATCATCCGGTGAACCGATCTGCTCAGCCTGTTCGGCCTGCCAACGAAGAAATTCGTCATCATCATCACCGCCACTCGTATTCGCCTCGGCAATTTTCTTATCGAGTTTCTTCTGCCAACGCAAAAATGCATCGTCCCCAGCGCTACCCGCGTCGGCTAGGGTCGGTAAAAGAGATGCACATAGCAACAATAAACCGCTACCGAAAAAGTAACAGAAAACGGATCTACCTTGGGCCATCGAAGCCCCCCTTACCTTTGGAATGGAAGCACCAAACTGCGGCCATAGCGTGAAAGAATAGCCCCCTCCAAACAAGCAAAATCGCAACAGGATACGTCAAAGTCCAACACTTGCTCTCCCATCATCAGGGCATGGAAAGTTCAAACCGCATAGTAATAAGAATTGTGACGCACATCAAGATGTCAGCAGAGATTAGCGCCTACGACGAAAAAAGCTAAAGCCACTGCTCAAACTTCGGAATAGTGCTCTTTCACATAGGTATCGACTATCGCCTGGAATTCCTTTGCGATCTGTTCTCCGCGCAGGGTCAGGCTCTTTTCACCATCGATATACACCGGCGCCGCGGGTTGTTCCCCGGTACCGGGCAGGCTGATGCCAATATTCGCGTGCTTGCTTTCACCCGGGCCATTCACGATGCAACCCATCACTGCGACATGCATGTTTTCCGCGCCGGGATAGCGATCTCGCCACTCGGGCATTTTTTCGCGCAGATAATCCTGGATGTCGCGTGCCAGCTGCTGAAAGTAGGTGCTCGTGGTACGCCCGCAACCAGGACAAGCGATCACCTGCGGCAGGAAGGAACGCAGCCCCATGCTTTGCAGAATCTCTTGGGCAACGATGACCTCGCGCTCGCGCGCGCCTCCGGGTTCCGGGGTCAA
>JALSSX010000141.1 GCA_026984055.1 Sedimenticola sp.
CGCTGAAATGTGTCAGATCAAGGCGGGAAATGTGAGTTTACAGGTGTAAATGACCATTTTCCAACGCAGAGATGGCGCATTTCAGTGGTGAGCTGAGTAGTTACTCGCGGACAACCTTCGTGATGGCGGGGCGGTTGCCTTGATGCGCCGGCGCGCCATTTCTGGCAGGATACGCGGATGTGTAATCCTGAGAGGTGTGGAGATATGATCCTGGTTTCGACATCGCGATGCACCGTGCCGATACTGTTGATTTTGTTATCGCTCGCCAGCGTCGGCGCGCATGCCGGGGAAGCGGCGGAGGAAGGCATCGCCGCCTATTACTCGAACGTTTTCCAAGGTCGCAAGACCGCCAGTGGCGCGCGCTACGACAAAAACCGCCTGACCGCTGCGCACAACCATCTGCCTTTTGGCACGCGGGTGCGGGTGACGAACCTGAAGAACGGTGAATCGGTGGTCGTCACGATCAATGATCGCGGCCCGCATGGCGGCAATCGCATCATCGATCTGTCGCGCGCCGCAGCGGAGAAGATCGGCCTGCTCCACAGGGGTATCGGCCGGGTGCGGCTGGATATTGTCGAAACCGTTGCGAACTGAGCCGCCACGGATGCCGATGCCATTGAAGTCCCCGGCCTTGTTGGTGTTCGACTGGGACGGCACGCTGATGGATTCCGAGGCGCGAATCGTTGCCTGTATGCAACAGGCCGCTGATGATATGGGCTGGCCGGTGCTCGATGCGGCAGCCATTCGGAACATCATCGGGCTTGGGCTGGTCGAGGCGGTCGCCGCGCTGTACCCGGAATATGATACGGCGGAACATCGCGCGTTGGCGGATCGCTATCGCTACCATTTCCTCGCCGACGACACCGGGCATTCCAATCTGTTCGTGGGTGTTCGCGAGGTGCTGGAAAGCTGTGCCGAACGAGACTATCTGCTGGCGGTGGCGACAGGCAAGGGCCGACGCGGGCTGGACAAGGAATTGGACGCCACCGGCCTGCGGTCGATGTTCCATGCAACGCGCTGTGCCGACGAGACCCATTCCAAGCCGCATCCCCGGATGCTACACGAGATCATGGACGAACTCGGTGTGATGCCGGCAGACACCCTGGTCATCGGCGATACCGAATTCGATATGCGGATGGCTCGCAATGCAAGCGCGACCCCATTGCCGGTCAGCTACGGCGCGCATGACATCGAACGCCTGAAACCCTATTCGCCTGATTGGCGCCTAGACAGCATCGGCGAACTCATCCCACTCCTACAAGCAGCACGAGAACGACTATGAAGCAGGACGAACACAACGATCCCGGACAACAACCGGCCTACTGGGAGCGCCAACTGGTGCAGAAACTGGTGTTCGAGCAACAGGCCGAGAATCGCCGCGCACGGCGCTGGAGCAACTTCTTTAAGCTGGCGATGCTGGCCTACCTGATCGTCATCCTGCTGCTGATGAACAAGGACTGGTTCGACTTCAGTACTGACAAGCTGACGAAGAAAAAGCACACTGCGGTGGTCGATCTGAATGGCTTGATCACCGAGGGAAAGGCGGCAAACGCCGACGACGTGGTCGCCGGTCTGCGCGAAGCCTTTGAGGACGACAATACCAAGGGCGTCGTCCTGCGCGCCAATTCACCAGGCGGCAGCCCGGTACAGTCCAGCCTGATCAACAAGGAGATCACCCGTCTGCGCGAGAAGTATCCGGATACGCCGATCTATGCCACGGTCGGCGACATGTGCGCCTCTGGCTGCTACTACATCATCTCAGCCGTGGACAAGATATATGTCGATGAATCCTCGTTGGTCGGTTCCATCGGTGTACGCATGGACGGCTTCGGTTTTGTCGAGGCGATGAAGAAGATCGGTGTCGAGCGGCGCCTGCTCACCGCCGGGGAACACAAGGGCATCCTAGACCCCTTCCAGCCCGAGCGCGAGGACGAGAAGCAATTCGTCGAGCGGATGTTGGCCAATGTACACCAGCAGTTCATCGATGTCGTCAAGGCGGGGCGCGGCGACCGCCTAGCCGACGATCCCGAGCTGTTCTCAGGCCTGTTCTGGACCGGAAAACAGGCCATCAATCTCGGCCTTGCCGATGCGATCGGCAGCGCCGGCTCGGTCGCGCGGGACGTAATCAAGGCCGAGAAGATCGTCGACTTCACACAGAAGGAAGACTTGTTCAGTCGCCTGGCTGATCGTGTCGGCGCGAGCATTGCCACCACGCTGATGCAGCTTGGAAGCATCGGTGGCAACCGGGTGATGCGCTGAATCATCGGCGGAGCCGTCTCCAAGAAGTGGAAATTCCATCCTGGCTTAGCTGATCCCCTTCGAGGCGATAAACGATAAAGGATACCTAATCGCTAGCAGGCCGTTGAAAAATGGCATTTTCAACGGCCTGTTAGAGGTTGTCGGCTACCGAGGCTGCCCACTGTCTGCGTAGCCACAGGGCGTGCGCAAAGGGCACGAGCATCGACAGAAAAAGTATCATCATCGCGATGCTCATGTGTTCGCGCGCCAGCCAGATCACCAGGGCGAAGGCGGCTAGCATCGAGAGGGATGCGTCGATCAATGCGGATTTGATGCCGGCCTTGCGGCGGGGATCGTCCGGCGCGCTGATCGCGATGGTGAGTATCGGTAGCAGATAGTGCAGCGGTGCGTAGAAGGCGGCGATGATGATCCAGGCGATGGGGTCGTTCATGGGATGGTTCCGGCATTTCGTTTCGATTGGTGGAATTATATCGCCACGGCTAGACATCAAGGGCGAGGTCTTGCCGGCCGGCGCGCCATCGGATGCGGCGAAGGTCGGGCGTATCGATCCCTGTCCCTGCGGCAGCGGCCGGAAGTATAAGAACTGCTGTGGCTGAGCGGGTGGGTCGGCCCGAAGCCCAACTCGCGGCGGTTCGATGGCAGCTGTTACTGGCATCATTCAACCAGTGTCAGAAAGCCATCCTCGTCCAGATGTCCGGTCTGGCCAGTGCGGAACCAGCGCTTGCCATTCTTTTCCAGGATGGCTTTATGCGTCGCGTCCGCGTCGTTCAGGTAGCCTTGCATGACCTGTTCTCCGCCGATCAGGATCAGGCCGTTCTCGCCGGCCGGTAGCGCTTCCAGGGTATCCGGGGCGACGATGCGGATGCTGCTGCCGGGCAAGGGCATGCCGACGCTGCCGGCCTTGTTGCCGGTCTG
>JALSSX010000142.1 GCA_026984055.1 Sedimenticola sp.
CTCGCCACGATCTGGAAGGCAAGAGCAAGCACATCAGTTGGGCAATCTCCATCCTGAACGGTCTGCGTGGCAGCCTGGACTTTTCCGCTGGTGGCGAGATTGCGGTGAACCTGGACAACCTCTATGAATACATGAGCCGCCGCCTGATGGAAGCGAACGCGGCCAATGATATCGGTATCCTCGACGAAGTGACTTCATTGATGATCGAGATCAAGACCGCCTGGGATGCCTTGCCGGACGAGGTCAAGCAACCCGGCGCCAGCGCGACCCCCGCCGCGCAGCAAGCCTCCATCATCGGCTGAACAGGATGACCGTCACGCCCGACGGCCTGCTGGCCGACGCCCTTCGCCTGACCGAACAGATGCGCGATCTTGCCCAGAATGCCGCCTGGGACGAACTTGCGCGACTGGAGCGCCAGCGTGGCGGCTTGCTGGAAAGTTGCTTCACCCGGCACACCCGATTTCAGGACAGGGATCTCGCGACCCAAAACATCCGGAAACTGCTCGACATGGATCAAGTCATACTTGCGCTGGGGAAGGCGCGCCGTGCGGAACTGGCCACAGAGCTGGATCAACTGCAACAGGGACGTCACGCAACCAAGGCGTATACATCGACGCGACGCATGTCGGTGTAGCGGCATAGCCACGGCCCACCAAGCATCGGCATCATCGTATGCCCCGTTTTGCCCTGGCCGCGGGAATCGTAGCGACACAATAATCAGACCTGGCGACGGAAAGCCAAGAAAAGGAATTCATCCGGCAATGATGCCGTTACGCCGCCTGCTGGGCGGCGTTTTACTTTTCAAATCCGCGCTCGTGGATCCCTTCTCGATTGAAATCTCCCTGGGTTATCCCCATCTGTCTGCTGCCCGGCAGGAACTTTTCACCGCGCCGTGGTCAATGAATGCGACATTCGAATTACTAAGGGAAGACAAATGCAAGAATCGACGACAACGCCAGTGGCGGATACGCTGACCGAAACCCACCGACGTTTCATTCGCTTGCGCGATGAACTGCGCGGTCGCATCATCGGCCAGGAACATCTGGTCGACAGCCTGTTAATCGGGTTGCTGGCGGACGGCCATCTGCTTGTCGAGGGTGCGCCGGGCCTGGCCAAGACCACCGCGATCAAGGAACTGGCGGATCGTTTCGAGGGCGATTTCCACCGCATGCAGTTCACTCCCGATCTATTACCGGGCGATCTGACCGGTACCGAGGTGTATCGTCCGCAGAGTGGGGAGTTCGTCTTTCAGAAAGGCCCGGTGTTCCACAACCTGATTCTTGCCGATGAGGTGAATCGCGCGCCGGCGAAGGTGCAGTCGGCGTTACTCGAAGCGATGGGCGAGCGCCAAGTGACCGTTGGCATGACGACCTACAAACTGCCTGAGCCTTTTCTGGTTATGGCCACGCAGAACCCGATCGAACAGGAAGGCACTTATCCACTGCCCGAGGCGCAGTTGGATCGTTTCCTGATGCATGTCTCGGTCGATTACCCCGACGCGGCAGCCGAGAAGCGCATCCTGGATCTGGTGCGCGAGCAGGCACGCCGCCGCATGGAATCCGGGCAGGTGGCCGAGGTGTTGCTCAGTTGCGAGGACGTGCATGCCGGCCGCATCGAGGTGCTGGACACGCATATGTCCGATGCCGTCGAGGAATACATCGTGCAACTGGTGCTGGCGACGCGCGATCCGTCGGCCTATGACAGTAAGCTGGCGCGCTGGATCGCCTATGGTGCCAGTCCGCGCGGCACCATCTCGCTGGAGCGTTGCGCACGCGCGCATGCCTGGCTGAACGGACGCGACTACGTATCGCCGGAGGACGTGCATGCGGTCGCGTATGATGTGTTGCGGCATCGCATCATTCTGTCTTTCGAGGCCGAGGCGGAAGGCATGACGCCGGACCGCTTCATCGATGGACTGTTGCGACAAGTCCCCGTGGTCTGATGGCCGAAGCTGCTCTGAACAGCCAGGCGGTTCAGCCCGACCTGGATGCACTGATCGCGCTGCGCCGCGAGGTCCGTGGCAATCCGCTGAAACCGCGAAAGCCAGCGCGAAGCCTGCTGGCTGGCGCGCATCATTCGCGCTTTCGCGGGCGTGGCATGGATTATCTGGAATCACGCGTCTACCAGCCGGGTGACGATATCCGCAACCTGGATTGGCGGGTCACCGCGCGTTCCGGCAAGGTGCATACCAAGATGTACCATGAGGAACGTGAACGACCGGTAGTGGTGTTGGCCGATTTCGGGCCGGGGATGTTCTTCGCCACCCATGGGGTGTTCAAGTCGGTGATCGCGGCGCGTGCCGCGAGCTTTATCGCTTGGTCGGCAATCACGAATGGCGATCGCGTCGGTGCATTGCTGTTCAATGGCGAGCATCGCGAACTGAAGCCGCGTGGCGGTGACAAGGGCGTATTGCGGCTGATTCGTGAGCTGGTTGTTGCGGCCGATCCGGTCGCGGGTCTACGCGCCGAGGCGCGACCCAAGGCATTGAACGAAGCCTTGCGGCGGCTGCGTCGTGTCGCCCGGCCGGGCAGCCTGGTGGTGATATTATCCGATTTTCACGCGATCGACGAAGAGACCGGGCTGCTGCTCGGCCAGTTGCGTCGGCATAACGAGATCCTCGCGGTTCAGATACTCGACAGATTGGAGCTCGAAGCACCGCCGGCCGGTGTCTATCCGGTCAGCGATGGCCGGCAACGCGGCTGGCTGGATATCAGTCGGCGCGATCGCCGCGAGATCTACCATGACCTGTTTACGCAACGTCATCGTCGACTCGACGAGATATTGAAAGCGCGGGCCATACCGCTGTTGCGCCTGACCACTGGCGATGACGTGGCCTCCAGTCTGCGCGACTGGCTGCGCGCGCCGGTGACCGGACATACGTTATGAAGCCGCAAGCCGCCGATCCGTTGTCTGCACTGCGGGATATCCATTTACCAGCCGAGCCTTCCTGGTGGCCGCCAGCGCCGGGTTGGTGGCTATTGGCCGCGATCCTGCTGGGCGTGCTGATCGGTCTTGTGGTCTTCATGGGCCGGCGCGCCATGTTGCGCGCGCGTCGCCGGCGCATCATCGCGCGTATCGACGCGTTGGTGAAAGCCTATCGACCGGAACACGCTTGCGAATTCGTCGCCGATGTGTCTGGTCTGCTGCGCCGCGCC
>JALSSX010000143.1 GCA_026984055.1 Sedimenticola sp.
TCCTTCCCAGCTTGAAGAAAACCCAAATCTGTAGTGCCATACAGGCGGCATAATGCGACTATCCAATTGTTTTTATTCGGATTGTTGTCGCGGAAATCTGAAGATGGGTTAAGTCCGACAGACTCCTGGTCCCATCCCGACACCAATCGAAACGACATGGACCGAACAGGCAAGATTCACCCAGTTGCGACCCACGTCCAGATTTCGGTACAACCACCTATTATTGACGGGGTTTTCCCGTAATATGCTACGGTACCAAGGACTTTTATTCTTATCGCGTCATATGCGCGACCTCCCCTGCCAGCACAAGAAAACAGAGGTAAACATGTCATGCCAGTGAAACCCGCGCATTCTTGGCTTATCCCATTCACCGTCGCTTGTGGACTACTCGCACCGCTGACCGCGCATTCCGCCAGACACCCTTTTCCTCAACATCTCGACTACGGCCCGGACAGTATCCTGCCAAATCAGTATCCGCGCGAGTGGATGGATGATGATGTCAGGGATTTCTACGACTACTGGAAACAAGAATACGTGGTCTCCGCTGGCGCGGACACAACAGGCAACCCAATGTCCCGCATCGCCTTTGGACATCACAGCGAAGTGGACGAGAACAGCAACCCTCTATACCCCATCACCGTATCGGAAGGGCAAGGCTACGGCATGCTCATCACCGCGCTGATGGCCGGCCACGATCCCGACGCACAGCCACGGTTCGATGCACTGTTACGCTTCGCCGAGCGACACCCCAGCCATATCGATCACCACTTGATGGGATGGTGCGTGCCGAAGAACAACCCGGTATGCCAATCCGAAGACGATCCACAAGCCGAAACCGACAGCGCCTTCGATGGCGATGCCGATATCGCCTATGCGCTGCTGTTGGCCGACCGGCAATGGGGCAGCCAGGGCGCGATCGACTACGCCAGCATGGCGCGGACTCGCATCCAGGCGATCATGGCATCTACCATCGGTCCGAACAGCCGGCTCCCATTGCTAGGCGACTGGGTGGATCCGTCCGGCCCCATCTACAACCAATATACGCAACGCACGTCAGACTTCATGCCCGAAACCTTTCGTGCTTTCCAACAATTCACCGGGAACAGCGCATGGCGCCAGGTCCTGGATACGACGCGCGCAACCGCTTTCTGGCTGCAACGACATTTCAGTCGCTCGGCCGGACTGTTTCCCGATTTCGTTGTGCCGAGATCGCCGCGCAACCATAAACCCAAGCCTGCGCCCTCCAACTTTCTAGAAGCCAGCACCGATGGCCAATATGCCTACAACGCGGCCCGCGTGCCCTTGCGCTTCGGTCTGGATGCTCTGCTGAACGGCAACGCGGCCTCACGCCATATCGCCAGGACGATTTCCGCATGGGCGAGGAACCACCACGCGGATCCCAGCCATATCGTCGATGGATACAATCTGAACGGTTACCCGCTGCCAGACCGTGGTTTCTCCTCGGCCTTCGTCGCGCCATTGGGCGTCGCGGCGATGACAGACCCCGCGCATCAAGACTGGTTGAATCAGCTCTACGATAGAGTAAATCAGGAACATGAAAACTATTATGAAGACAGCCTAGACCTCCTCTCGCTATTGGCAATGACAGGTAACTTTTGGAGACCATACAGCTTCGAAGACACCAGCACCGGCGGTAACGACACAACCGTCTACGAAGACGCGGAAGACGCCAGCACCGCGCGCTGGAAGGTCTCTGACGCCACCCCGGCTGGCGCGACTGTCTCCATCCAATTCGACCCACAACGGGCCAGTCGGGTAATCGCGCTGCGCGGCGCGGGAAAAAAGAACGCCTTCCTAATTGGCGGCAACGCGGGTAATCCCGGCGCCTGGAACGACACGAATCACCGGATCCTGAGTTGGCAGAGCCGCTTTGCACGCGGATTCACCCTGTATGTCAGCGTTGAAACCGACCGCGGACGACGTTTCCTGACCTACCTGCCGCTGGCTCGTGACATCGGCAGACGGGGCAGATATATCCTGATCGGGCTGGACCATTCGATCAAGGATGACCATTGGCATCGCCTGCAAAGAAACCTGGAATCAGATCTCTCGCGCTACGATCCCGGCAACCGGATCATCAGCGTCAACGGGCTGTTCATTCGAGGCAATGGGCTGGTGGATGACATCACCTTGTCTTCCGATGACGTGGGTCCGGACTGGTACCGCCCCGGCACGCGACTCTCATGGCAGATACAACTACAAGAAGCCGTGAATCCAGCGTATCCGGCCCAACTCTATGATGTCGACCTGTTCGATTCATCCGGGGCATTCATTTCTCGCTTGAAGGCGGACGGAAAAAAAGTGATCTGCTACTTTTCCGCCGGCTCGTATGAAAACTGGCGATCCGATGCCGATCGATTCGACGCCTCCGTACTCGGTCGCCCATTGGATGCTTGGCCAGGGGAACGCTGGCTTGATATACGCTCGCGAGATGTCCGAAAGATCATGACCCATCGCCTCGATCTGGCAGTGGAGAAAGGCTGCGATGGCGTGGATCCGGACAACGTGGATGGTTACATCAACACCCCGGGCTTCACATTCGACGACGACGACCAGCTCGACTACAACCGTTTCATCGCCAGGGAGGCGCACCGCCGAAAGCTTGCCGTCGGGCTGAAAAACGACTTGGATCAAATCCCCGAACTGGTCGGCCATTTCGATTTCGCCGTCAACGAACAGTGTTTTCAATACGATGAATGCAATCTGCTCACCCCCTTCATTCAACAAGGCAAGCCGGTGTTCAACATCGAATATCAAGCACGACTCATCAATGACGCCGCGGCAAGGCGCGAATTGTGCTCTAGAGCGAACCGCAGGCATTTCAGCACATTGCTATTACCCTTGGATCTGGACGACAGCTTTCGATTTGCTTGCCAAGATCTAGCCCGGATCCAACGATGATCATAGTGCTTGCGGACCGGGCGCAGGGACCTCCTTGCCTGAACCTCAGAAAGTCACCGGAAATCACCGGCTCCACGAGCCACATCGGCACCAATAAACGGACGTAACTACTCAGCAAGTAGGAAAATCATGCTGTAACTGCTCAGATTGCCGCTGAAATGTGTCAGATCAAGGCGGGAAATGTGAGTTTACAGGTGTAAATGACCATTTTCCAACGCAGAGATGGCGCA
>JALSSX010000144.1 GCA_026984055.1 Sedimenticola sp.
AGGAGGTTGGATGGCAGATCGCAAGGCAATACCAAATGCTACAAAATTGCGCCTATTCGCGGCTGCATCAGGGCACTGCCAAAAGCCGGAATGTCTTGATGCCCTTTTTCCTGCTGAAATGGGTGGCGACAAACACATTGCCGAGATGGCCCATGTAATTCCACATGGTGATGCCGGGCCACGCCATGAGGAAAGACCGGTGGGTGACTTTGATGTTGATGCGTTTGAGAATCTGATTTTGTTATGTCCGACTTGTCACACCAAGGTCGACAAAGATCCCGAGGCCTATCCACGCAATACCTTACTCGACTGGAAAGCTCATCATCTCGCGCGACTTGCGCTCAAACAGGGGATCAAGGCATATGGAGATCGGGAGCAGGCACGAGCGGCGATCGCTGATATCCTCGCCGAAAACCGGGCTATCTGGGAGCAGTTCGCACCAGAGCATGGCTCAGAGTTTGAATATAATCCGGAGGCAGGCGCCGCGGCAGCATGGGACCAGCGAGTAAGAAGCGTGATCCTACCCAATCATTATCGTGCGATTGCCATCATCAAAGCGAACTTGGGGCTCGCCACTGAGGACGAGCGCCGAGCCTTTGCTGAATACCAAGAGCACGTGCGCGGTCTATCGGAGCGTCATGTCTGCGGCATACCTGGACGCGCTATTCGATTCCCAAGATCAATGGAGGACATGTTCGCATGAACTGGCAGGTCAGATATGCGATCGCCAATTTCTCAAAGGGGATGCGATCGACCGCTGAACATGTCGGTGGCGATGTTATCAGGATTATGACCCACGATCGACCGGACGTTCTGGCCGCCATCACGGACGTCGAGACAGTAAATCGGGAGACGGCGGCGCAATACCGTGAACAGACCGAAGGGCTCGATTTCCTGTGCGGTTATCGCAAGGAATGTGTCTGGGAGGGAGAGGCAATCCGGCATCTCGAAGATAATCGTATAGGTTGGGGGAGCTTTGGCACCCTCAGTTCAGCTGTTCTCGACGGAAATGCCAACACGGCAACGCACAAAACCTACAAGTTCTCCGACCGGCTTCTCCGGCAATATGGCCGCGTCGTGAGGGTTGATCGAGAATTCGATCGTGTTCATCGCGTCACGCTTCGGAGCGGAGCAGAGTTCCGGATCGGTATGATCGCGGCCTATGAACCAACTGCCGACGAAGTCCGCAGTCTTTGGGAAAGGTTCGGAGCAGTCGATATTGCGTGGAATATCAATCCCAACGGCACACCACAGCCGGAAGCGGTTGCGGCGGCGCGAGAACTCGGATGCGAGGTGATGAAATGGGACGAATTGAAGGATCACCTGAGCAAGGCCTGATCAGCGCCAGCGAGGTGGCGGTTCACCTTTTGGAGCGTTGTATTTCGTTGGAGCATTTCAACGCATACATGTTCGGCTCCACTCTGCACGGTGTTGGCGAGGATATCGACATTCTCATTGTCGGTCCAGCGGGCGACTTGCTGACGCAACTCAAGAAGGAACTGCATAGCGCAGGCGAAAGCCTGCCGCTCCACATACTCTATATGCAACCTTCAGAAGAGCGACGTACGCAGTTCGTAGCGAGAGAGAAGTGCGTTTCGCTCACGCGACTTGCTGCGGTCGCGCCGCAAGGCTGCTCTGCCTACTAGAGCACATCGCGTTTAATCGGTTCCATATCCTGCGGCGGAGCAATGCCCGAAAGTTGGTGATGGGATGATTGGGTGGCATATCATGGCGGTGTTCACACGCCGCGATTCTTGAAGAGAAAAGGATATGCCACATGAAAGACGATACGATTTTGCAGCTCACTGATCCAGCCGGAATTTCGCCTGATCCGCTGACGGAGATCCTGCGCAAGGGCGCGCGGGATCTGTTGGCGCAGGCGGTTGAAGCCGAGCTTTGCGATCTGCTGGCCAGGCACGCGCACCTGAAGGATTCCGCTGGCCGGGCGCGCCTTGTTCGCCACGGTTACCTGCCGGAGCGCGAGGTGATGACCGGGATCGGCCCGGTTCCGGTGAAGGTGCCTCGGGTGCGCGACCGGGGCACAGGCGGTGAAAAGATCCGGTTCAGATCAAGCCTTTTGCCGCCCTATCTGCGCCGGGCGAGGTCGGTCGAGGAGCTGCTGCCATGGCTGTATCTGAAGGGGTGAGGAGCGCCCGGAAAACAGTCCGGGGGACTGTTTTCAGCGACGAACGCGCGGAGCGCCGGCCACGGGAGATTTCGGCGAGGCCCTGGCTGCGCTTCTGGGCCCTGATGCGCCGGGCCTGACATTCAAGCACGATCTCGCGCCTCAAGGCAGCGTGGTGGACTGAATACGAACGCTGGTGCCGGCGTGACCTGTCGGCGAAACGCTATGTGTATCTCTGGGCCGATGGGGTTTATTTCAAGCCGCGCATGGATGCCGACAAGCAATGCATGCTGGTCATTATCGGCGCCGACGAGTGGGGCAACAAGGACATTCTGG
>JALSSX010000145.1 GCA_026984055.1 Sedimenticola sp.
CCCCGACCAATCCAGCCCCGCTGCCCGGTGTGCTTGCCCTACTCGGTATCGGGATGCTGTCGCTGTTCGGTCTGCGCAGACGCCGCGCGTAAACTTCAGTTTCCATCCTGACAAAAAGCCCGGCGATTCGCCGGGCTTTTTGCATAATCACAGCCGGCCAAACCCTTTTCACCAAGGTGATGCCATCATGCTTGAAAACCTGATTCTACTCGCCAGCCTTGCCACACCGGTCACGGAAACACCGCTGCGCGCCAGCCAAGAGACCGTTGGCGCAAGGATAGCCGCGCCACGAGCAGACCGGCTACTCAGGCAGGCCAGGCAACGACTCACCGAGCAGCCGGGGCGGGCACGCCAACTCGCGATCATGGCGATGAAACTGGAACCCCATAACGCCGCTGCACTGAACCTGCTGACAGCAAGCTATGCCCGCGCTCGCGCGAAGGGCCTGAGCCGCGAGCAGGAACGCTTTCTGCGCCGTCAGGCGATTCACGACTACCAGTATTTCATCGATCGGCAAGCGGACAACCCGGAACTACGCTACCGTATCGCATCGGAACAGATCGCGCTGGGTCGCCTGCTGCCCGACCACGCCATCGCCGAGCACCGCGCGCTGCTGCGACAGGCGTGCGAGCACCTCGGCCATCTGATCGATTTGACGGCTTCCGACAAGACACGCCGCGCTTCGGCCCATTATCAGCGCGGTCGGGCAACCAAGCACCTTGGGGATCTGAGCGACGATCCATCCTCCACGCATGCCGATGCCTTGGCGGATTTCAACCGCGCCCTGAAACTGGACCCGCGACGCATCGACGCGCTCGGCGAAATCATCCTGATCCATCGCGGACAAAAGCATCTGGCAACGGCCATCCAGGCCGCCCGCGCGGAACTGCCACATATCACCCAGAAAAAACTCAAGGCCAAGGTGAAAGCCATGCTCGGCAACCTGCAACTGGAAGCCGGGCGGCCGGAAGAGGCCGCCAATACGCTACGTGAGGCCTTGCATGACAATGATACCCTGTTCGACGCCCACTACGGCCTGAGCCGCGCGTTACTGGCCGCGGGCAATCCCGATGCCGCTTACCAGCACATGCTGGAAACCGTCGAACGGTATCCAGATTTCGCCGATGGCCTTGCCCTGCTCGGACATATCGCGGAGCAACGTGGCGACAGCAGCGCGGCGATACGTCACTACGAAGACCTGCTGAAGATACCACTGGACGGCAGCCGGGTGATCGGCATGCACCCTTCGGTCAATCTGTATCGCAACCAATTGTTTCAGGACGCAGCGGCAAGACTCGGCTGGTACTATCTGGAAGCACGGCATCCCCGCCGCGCGCTGCGCGCGCTTGGCGTCGCGCGAAGGCTCGGTCCACTCCCAGAATTCGCGATACAGACGGAAAATAGAGCACGGCAAGCACTCAGCAGACGACAAACCGCCGCCTCGACAGCGCCTTGATCACGCCTTGTCCGAGCTCCGCTTCCGCGATCTGACCACCTCCGGCCAGTCACAATAAGGGTGCTGGATCAGACAGGAATTCAGGTAACGCGGATCGTCCGAGACCTCCTTGCCGGCCCATGGCGGCAACGCAAAATCCTCATCCTCGCGTCCCAGCTCGACCTCGGCAACGATCAAGCCAGCGTTATCGCCACGGAACTCATCGATCTCCCAGACGTGCTCTCCATGCCGGACCAGATATCGGGTCTTGTCGATCAGCGGCTTCAACGCCAGGGTTTCGAGGATCTCCTCGGCGTCCTCGCGCGGAATGTCGTATTCGTATTCCTGCCGCGAAATACCCAGCGTATAGCTCTTGATATTCAGATGCGCGCGACCTTCGTGATCGATGCGCACGCGGATGGAGACATTCTTCTGATTCGTCAGATAGCCCTGCTTCAAGTGGTAATGAGCGTGCGCCTCGTCACGCCAGCGATCGTCGCGAAGCAGAAATTTGCGTTCTATCTCCTGGGCCATTTCAGTGCTCCTTACGTTCGAATAATGCGATCGACTCGACATGCCCCGTGTGCGGAAACATGTCCATCACGCCGACAGCGGTCAGCCGATAGCCGTATTTCGCCACCAGCTCGCCGGCGTCGCGCGCCAGGGTGCCGGGATAACAGGATACATAGAGAATCCGGCTTGGCTTCAGGCGCCCCAGCCATGGCAGAACCTCCAACGCACCGCTTCGCGGTGGATCGAGCAAGATTTTGTCGAAGCTTTCGTTCAACCAGGGTTCGGCTTGTGGGGACTCATAGAGGTTGGCGGCATGGAAGCACGCATTGTCGATGTCGTTGCGGCTGGCATTGTCCCGCGCGCGTCGCACCAACCCGGCATCACCCTCCACACCAACGACCTCGCGCGCCTGGCGCGCCAGCGGCAATGTGAAATTACCCAGGCCACAGAACAGATCTAGTACCCTGTCGTCCGGCCGCAACGCCAGCAGATCGAGCGCTAATGCGATCATCTGGCGATTCATCGCGACATTCACCTGGGTGAAATCACTCGGCTGGAAATCCAGGCGCAGATCCCAGGCTGGCAGATCGTAGTAGAGCCGCGCGGCTTGCTCCAACGGCACGATACTGTCCGGCCCGCCAGGCTGCAGATAGACATGCTGGCCGCTATCGATGGCGAACGCGCGCAAGCTGGCCAGATCCGCCTCGGATGGCGCATCCAGCACGCGGAAGATCAACACACTGTCGGCATCACCAGCGGCAACCTCGACCTGCGCCACCCGGTCACGGATGGACAGCCCCCCGATCAGATCGGCGAGTGCTTCGATCAGGTCACCGATGCGCGCATCCAGCACCTCACAACGCTGGAGATCAGCGACGAAGCGACTACCGCGCTCACGGAAACCGACCAACACCTTGCCTTTCTTCGCCACATATTTGACGCCAAGCCGCGCCTTGGCACGATAGCGCCATGGCGTTTCGTTGCGCAACGGCGCCAGCACGCGTTCTGGCTCGACCTTGCCGATATGCGCCAGAGTATCGAGCAAGGCCCGCTGCTTCGCCAGCAATTGCGCCGCCGGCGCCATGTGTTGCAAGCCACACCCCCCACAGACGCCGAAATGCGCGCATCTCGGCTCGACCCGGTCCGGGCTGGCCTCGATGACTTCGGTGACGACGCCCTCATCGTGGCGTTTCTGGCAACGGGTATAGCGAAAGCGCACCCGTTCGCCGGGCAGCCCCTCATGCAGAAAGACCGTCTTGCCGTCGATATGCGCAACACCGCGACCTTCCGCGCTGAGGGATTCGATGTCTGCCACGAAGTCACCCTCGGGCAGTTTTTTACGGCGGCGTCTGGCCATGGCGATAGCTATCCAATGAGTCGAAGGAAGTCATATTCTATAGCCGTCGCCAACCGGACGCCGGCATTATCACGCATGCTGCTTCCATCATGGCAGCAGCGTCATTCGGACGATCGCGCGGCGCGATCCAGCTCCCGCAGGCGCGCGAGCTTCTCGGCGATCTTGATCTCCAGGCCGCGTTCCACCGGCTGGTAGAAACGCTGCTCACCGAGCGCATCGGGGAAGTAAGCCTCGCCAGCGGCATAGGCCGCCGGCTCGTCGTGGGCGTAGCGGTAGGCGTGGCCATATCCGAGTTCCTTCATCAGCTTGGTTGGCGTGTTGCGCAGATGCACTGGCACCTCCAGCGAACCGGACTCGCACGCGCATTGCATGGCCTGCTTGTAGGCGCTGTAGACCGCGTTGCTCTTCGCCGCGCAGGCCAAGTAGACCACCGCCTGGGCGATCGCCAGTTCGCCCTCGGGGCTGCCAAGGCGCTCCTGCGCGTCCCACGCGTTCAACGCCAATTGCAGCGCGCGCGGATCGGCATTACCGATGTCCTCCGAGGCCATGCGTACCACCCGCCGGGCGACATACAGAGGATCGCAACCACCATCCAACATGCGACACAGCCAATACAGCGCGGCATCTGGCGACGAGCCACGCACCGATTTGTGCAACGCGGAAATCTGCTCATGGAACAGATCCCCACCCTTGTCGAAACGGCGCAGCGAGCCACTTACCACATCCTCGATCGCCGTCCGGGTGATTTCGCCGTCACTCGCCAGGTCCGCAGATATCTCCAACAGATTCAACGCCCGGCGGGCATCGCCGTCGGCGGCCTTCGCCAGCAGGCCGAGCAACTCCGAGGAGATCTTCAGCCGCGCTTCGCCGAGTCCCCGTTCTTTATCGACCAGCGCCTGCCGCAGGATGGTCTCGATCTCACCCTCGTCCAACGCCTGGAGACGATAGACGCGCGCGCGGGAGAGCAGCGCGGAATTCAACTCAAAAGAGGGATTCTCCGTCGTCGCGCCGACGAAGGTCACGGTGCCATCCTCGACATGCGGCAGAAAGGCATCCTGCTGAGACTTATTGAAGCGATGTACCTCGTCGATGAACAACACGGTCGGACGCGCTGACAAGGCACGGCTCTCGCGCGCCTGTTCGACCGCGCCACGGATGTCCTTCACGCCGCTGAGTACCGCCGAGAGCTTCAGGAAGCTGGCGCCGGAATGCGCCGCGATCAACGCCGCCAATGTGGTCTTGCCGGTACCTGGCGGTCCCCAGAAGACCATCGAATGCAGACGATCGACGGCGATCGCCTCGCGCAGGGTCTTGCCCTCGGCCATAATGTGCGATTGGCCGACGAACTCCTCCAGGGAGCGCGGTCGCATGCGATCCGCCAACGGCCGCTGGCGGGACGGCTCCTCAGCAAACAGATCAGTATTCAAAAACGTCGAAACCGTTGGGCTGCCTGAACTCGAACAGCGCCGGCTTCAGCTCGATGTTGCTCTTCACATCACGGAAATGAAAGCGCGTGCTCTGACCGAACTTGTCTTCCATCTCCAACGTTGCAATGACGCCCTTGTCGAAGGCCAGCGTGATGCGCTCGAACTGACTGCCTTCATCCTTCGGCAGTAGCTCAACCCAGTCCAGCTTTCCGGACTCGCCGAGATCGACGATCTCGAACGCATCGCCGATATCCTTCTCGCCGATCAGCACGGCGGCCGGCGTGCCCTTCAGCGCGCTGTCCTGCGACCGATGGGAAACCTGCTCCAGATCGGGATCCAGGAACCAGACGCGCTTGCCATCGCCGACGATCAACTGCCCAGCGGGTACGGCGTAATCCCAGCGAAACCGGCCTGGCCGTTCCAGATAGAGCTTGCCGCTGTAGCGGCCGACGCGACCTTGCGCATCCACCTGCCGCTGGTCGAAATCGGCTTCCAGTGTATGGGTGTTCTTCAGAAAGGCCCGCAAGGCCTCCGGCCCGACGCCCGCTTGGGCGGAGGGCGCGAAGGTCGCGCAGAACAACAGAGCCAGCAGCCATCTTGTCATCATCGGGGTTTCCTCTGGCGGAGTCTTGTCATATCCGACCCGCGCTTGTGCGCCGGGTTCCGGGAACGGACAATAGAAAAGGGACCCGAGGGTCCCTTCCTGGTTCACGCCATGCCAATCCAGGTCGCTCAGGCCTCTGCCTCAACGGCCTTCATGCTCAGGCGGATGCGGCCCTGCTTGTCCACTTCGAGCACCTTGACCTTGACCACATCACCCTCGGACAGCTTGTCGCTGACCTTCTCGACACGCTCGTCGGAGATCTGCGAGATATGCACCAGGCCATCCTTGCCCGGCAGGATGGTGACGAAAGCACCAAAATCCATCAGCTTCGCCACCTTGCCCTCGTAAACGGAGCCAACCTCGACATCGGCGGTAATCAGCTCGATGCGCTCGCGCGCCTTCTCGCTCGCGGACTTATCGGCGGAGAAGATTTTCACGGTGCCGTCGTCGGTCAGATCGATGGTCGCGCCGGTCTCCTCGGTGATCGAACGGATGGTCGCGCCACCCTTACCGATGACATCGCGGATTTTGTCCGGGTTGATCTTGAAGGTGAGCATGCGCGGCGCGTACTCGGACATCTCCGAACGCGTCGTGGAGATGACCTTGCCCATCTCGCCGAGGATGTGCAGCCGCCCTTCCCTTGCCTGGGCCAGCGCCAATTCCATGATCTCGCGGGTGATACCGTTGATCTTGATGTCCATCTGCAAGGCATTGATGCCGGACTCGGTACCCGCAACCTTGAAATCCATGTCACCGAGGTGATCCTCGTCGCCCATGATGTCGGTCAGCACGGCAAACCGATCGTCTTCCTTGATAAGCCCCATCGCAACGCCGGCGACCGGCGCCTTCAGAGGCACGCCAGCATCCATCAGCGACAAGCTGGTGCCACATACTGAGGCCATCGAACTGGAACCGTTGGATTCGGTGATCTCGGAGACCACGCGAATCGCGTAGGGGAAGGTTTCCAAATCCGGCATCACCGCCAGCACGCCGCGCTTGGCGAGCCTCCCATGACCGATCTCGCGGCGCTTCGGGCTGCCGACGCGACCGAGTTCACCGACACAGAACGGCGGAAAGTTGTAATGCAGCATGAAGGATTCGCGATAGGAGCCGTCCAGCGCGTCGATGATCTGGGAATCACGCTCGGTACCCAGGGTGGTGACGACCAGCGCCTGGGTTTCTCCGCGGGTGAACAAGGCCGAGCCGTGCGCGCGCGGCAGCAGGCCGGTACGCACGCTGATCGGACGCACGGTCTTGGTGTCGCGACCGTCGATGCGCGCCTCGCCGGCAAGAATGCGGCCACGCACGATCTGCTTCTCCAGTTTTTCGATCGTGCCACGCACATCGGCTTCGGACCACTGGGCATCCTCGCCTCCGCTGAGTTCCTCGATGGCCGCCGCGCGTGCCTCGGACAGCTTTGCGTAGCGCTCCATTTTGTCCGCGATACGGTAGGCCTCGCCCACCGCGTCGCTGGCGACGCGCTGAACGGCCTCGGCGAGGGTTTCGTCGGGCTCTGGCGCGGCCCAGTCCATCGGCTCCTTACCGACCTCGGCAGCGAGTTCCTCGATCGCCTGGATGACCACCTGCTGTTGCTCGTGGCCGTAGAGCACCGCCCCAAGCATGACATCCTCGGACAGCTCGCGCGCCTCGGATTCGACCATCAATACCGCATCGGCGGTACCGGAAACGATCAGATCCAGGGCGGATTCATCGCTCAGCCCAGTCTTCGACTGATTCAACAGATAGGCGCCATCCTTGTAGCCAACGCGCGCGGCGGCCACCGGCCCCTGGAAGGGCAGGCCGGAGATCGCCATCGCCGCCGAAGCGCCAATCAGCGAAGGAATTTCAGGGTCGACTTCGGGATTCAGCGACATGACCGTCAGAATCACCTGCGTCTCGTTGGTGAAGCCTTTTGGAAACAACGGTCGCAGCGGCCGGTCGATCAGGCGCGCGGTGAGGATTTCCTTCTCGCTGGGGCGCCCCTCGCGGCGAAAGAAGCCACCGGGAATGTTCCCCGCGGCATAGGTCTTCTCCTGGTAATCGATCGTCAGCGGGAAGAAGTCGCGGCCCTCGACGGCATGCTTCGAAGCCACCACGGTGGCCAACACCACGGTGTCTTCCATGTTGACCAACACGGCCCCATCGGCCTGGCGGGCGATCTCGCCGGTTTCCAGAATGACCTTGCGGTCACCAAACTGAAATTCTTTTCTGATTGCTGTCACTTTGGATTCCCCTCGGTGGTGACCGTTTAACGACGCAGGCCGAGACGTTTGATCAGATCGCGATAACGCTCGACATCCTTACCCTTCAGGTAATCCAGCAGCTTGCGACGGGAGTTGACCATGCGCACCAATCCGCGCCGGGAGTGGTTGTCATGCTTGTGTTCCTTGAAGTGCTCGGTCAGTTGCACGATGCGCGTGGTCAGCAAGGCGACCTGTACCTCGGGGGAACCGGTATCGTTTTCGCCACGCGCGTATTCCTCTACGATGGCTTTCTTTTCCGCTGCGCTCATTGTCATGTGTTTTCTCCTGGAGAATGAATCCGCCGAACAGGGCGAGTGAATAGCCGGCGTCCGACAATGAGTTCAGAGCGCCGACGGGTTGATTTATTAGCAGGCCGTTGAAAAATGGCATTTCTCAACGGCCTGTGTGCGGTACAGGGATGTACCGCCATTTCCGATGACGGCAAGTCATTGAAAATGAAGGAACCGGGAAATCGCATTTTCCGCTTCCGTCGTTGAAAAAGCCCATGGAAGAACTTTTTCAACATCCTGTTAGAAAATGATGAGATTCGGAATTATCCCGTTGGGCAAAAACAATTGCAATCATCCATTGACCAACAGCCGTCGCGGCGCGATACGACCATCGTCCCGTACCTCGCCGACACCAAGAAAGGCATCCCCAGAATACAACCGCACCCAGCCCTCTAGTGGCGCCTTCGGCACCAATACCGGCTGACCCTGGCGGATGTAGAAAGCCATGTCCTTGCTCAGCACAATCTCCGGCCAGGCGCTCAGCGCGGAATCCAGCGGCAACAGCTTGGCATCCAGACCGACGAAGCCGTCACGCTCTTCGGCTTGCGCCGTTATCTCTTCCAGCGTATGCATATCCGTTTCGCTGTATGGGCCGACACCAGTGCGCCGCAAGCCGCTGACATGCGCGCCGCAACCCAGTTTCTCGCCAATGTCCTCGGCCAGGGTACGCACATAGGTGCCTTTGGAACACACCACGTTCAGTTCAAACTCCGGCAGCTCGCTGGCAACCAGCTCCAGCTCGTGGATCTGGACGACGCGCGGCTTGCGTTCGACCTCTTCACCACGCCGGGCAATGTCATACAACCTTTCGCCCTTGTGCTTGATCGCCGAGTACATCGGGGGCAGTTGCGCGATCTCGCCTCGAAAATCTTGCAGAACATCATGGATGTGTCGTTCGCTGATGTCGTCGGTCGACCGGGTTTCGATGACCTCGCCCTCGGCATCAGCGGTGGCAGTCTTCTCGCCGAGCTTGACGCGCACCCAATAGCGCTTGTCCGCGTCGAGCAGAAAGGACGACAGCTTGGTCGCGTCGCCAAGACAGATCGGCAGCAGGCCGGAGGCCAGCGGATCGAGGCTGCCGGTATGCCCGGCCTTGCGCGCCCGGTAGCCACACTTGACCTGTTGCAAGGCAGCGTTCGAGGTGATGCCCACCGGCTTGTCTAACAACAGGATGCCATTGATGGGACGCCCGGAGTGGCGGCGACGACGGCCCATCAGCCCCCCTCCTCTTCGGGATCGGCATCGTTCGAGAGATCCTTGGGCACGACCTTGTCGATCAACGCGGACAGACGCGCGCCCTCGCTGATCGAGGTATCGTAGATGAATTTCAGCGCCGGCACGCTGCGCATGCGCATGCGCCCTCCGAGATCATGGCGGAAATGACCCGCCAACTCATTTAACAGATACTCGGTCTGTTTCTCGTTCAGTGTGCCGCCCATCACCGTGAAGAAGATCTTCGCATGCGTGATATCGCGACTGACGCGCGCTTCCTGGATCGTGACCATGCCGACATCAGGCTGATCCAGTCCGCGCATCAATTCCGCCAGCTCGCGTTGCAACTCCGCACCAACTCGGTCGGCACGCTTGAATTCCCGAGCCATGGCTTAGATCTCGCGCGCGACTTCAACGCGTTCGAAAACCTCGATCTGGTCTCCGGGCTTGACGTCGTTGTAGTTCTTCACGCCGATACCGCACTCGGTGCCAGCCTGGACTTCCTGCACATCGTCCTTGAAACGCCGCAATGACTCCAGCTCGCCTTCATAGATGACCACGTTGTCGCGCAACACGCGTATCGGCGCGCTGCGCTTGACCACGCCATCGACGACGATACAACCCGCGACCGCGCCCAGCTTGGAACTGCGGAACACATCCTTGACCTCAGCCAGACCGATGATCTCCTCGCGAATCTCCGGCTTCAGCATGCCGCTGATCGCCTTGCGCACATCGTCGATGATCTCGTAGATGATGCTGTAGTAACGCAGATCGATCTCCTGTTCCTCGATCAGGTTCCGCGCAGTAGCGTCGGCACGCACATTGAAGCCGATGAGGATCGCGTTCGCCGCCGCAGCCAGACTGACATCCGATTCGTTGATGCCGCCAACGCCGGAACCGACCACCTTCACGCGCACATGCTCGTTGGACAACTTGCTCAGGGAATCGCGGATCGCCTCGACACTGCCTTGCACATCGGCCTTGACGATCAGATTGACATCCAGAACGTCTTCCTTGCCCATGCTGGAGAACAACTCCTCGAGCTTGGCCGCCTTCTGTGCCGCCAGGCGACTGTCACGGTGTTTCTCGCGACGGTGTTCGGCGAGTTCACGCGCCTTGCGCTCGCTCGGCACGACAACCGCGTCGTCGCCGGCATTCGATGCGCCAGAGAGACCCAACACCTGAACCGGTATCGACGGCCCGGCTTCCTTCATCTGCCTGCCATGCTCGTCGAACATCGCCCGCACGCGGCCGTACTCTATGCCGGAAACCAGTGAATCGCCACGCTTCAGCGTACCCGACTGCACCAGCACCGTCGCCACCGCGCCACGCCCCTTGTCGAGACTGGATTCGATGATGGTGCCACGCGCCGGACCCTCGATGACCGCCTTCAGTTCGAGGATCTCGGACTGTAGCAGAATCGCGTCAAGCAAGGCACCCACGCCCTCGCCGGTAATCGCCGATACCTTGATGAACTGGGTATCTCCACCCCATTCCTCCGGCACCACCTCCTGACTGACCAGCTCGTTCATGACCCGGTCCGGTTGGGCCTCCGGCTTATCCATCTTGTTCACCGCGACGATCATCGGCACGCCGGCCGCCTTCGCGTGCTGCACTGCCTCGATGGTCTGCGGCATGACGCCATCGTCGGCGGCAACCACCAAGATGACAATGTCCGTGACCTTCGCGCCGCGCGCGCGCATCGCCGAGAAAGCGGCGTGGCCCGGGGTATCCAGGAAGGTCATGGAGCCATGACCGGTGTCCACGTGATAGGCGCCGATATGCTGGGTGATGCCGCCGGCCTCGCCAGCGGTGACGTGGCTCTTGCGGATGTAGTCGAGCAGCGAGGTCTTGCCGTGATCGACATGCCCCATGATGGTCACAACCGGCGGCCGCGGCTTCCGCTCGCCCTCGATCTCCTCGACATCCGAGACCAGCTCGGTCTCAATGTCTTTGGCTTTCTCCTCAATCGGGTTGTGCCCCATCTCCTCGACGACCAGTATCGCGGTATCACGATCCAGTGCTTGGTTGATGGTCACCATCATGCCCATGCCCATCAACGTCTTGATCACTTCCGGGGCCTTGGTGGACATGCGCTGCGCCAATTCACCCACCGAAATCGCTTCCGGAATCTCCACATCGCGCACCACTGGCGCGGTAGGTTTCTGGAAGCCGTGCTGGGTTTCCGGCAACTGTACGTTGGGCGTCCGACGCCGGCCACCCTGGGGCTTCTTGCGCCGCCTGCCGGCCTTTTCCGAACGCACATGTAATTCGCTGCGTCCACCGCCGGCCTTGCGCGCCGACTTTTCCTTCTTGCGCACCGGCGCCGCCTTCGCGGACTCGGGCGGCTTCTTTGCCTGAAGCTCCGCCGCGACGCGGGCCTTCTCAGCCGCCTCGCGGGCTTCTCGCGCCTTGCGCTCTTCGTCCTCGACGCTCTTCCGCGCGGCCTCCTCGGCCTCCTTGAGCGCCTCGCTCTCCTTGCGACTCTCCTCTTCCCGCCGACGCCGCTCTTCCTCCGCCGCGCGCCGCGCCGCGGCTTCCTCTTCCACCTTCTTACGCTGCGCCGCCTGCGCTTCCAATGCCTTTTTCGCCGCTTCCGCCTCGGCCGTTTTCTCGTCGATCTCTGGGACCGCGCCGCGCTTCACATAGGTGCGTTTCTTGCGCACCTCCACGCTGATGGTCTTTGCGGCACGCGGATTCGAACGCGTGCCGCCACCCGGCAACTTGATCTCGCTGACCGATTTGCGACGTAGCGTAACCTTCCTTGGCCCAGCAGCCTTCTCTCCAGCGGCGCCGCCATGCGCGCCACGCAGGTGTTTCAGCAATGCCGCCTTCTCGTCGCCACTGATCGGGTCGCTGGCCGCCGATTTCTCGACACCCGCCTTCTTCAATTGCAGCAGCAGGCCCTCGACTGAAGTGCCCACGTCTTCTGCGAGTCGTTTCACCGTTACATCACTCATCGGGACGTTCCTCCAGCCAGTTAATCCTGCTTCTCTTCCGCGAACCAAGGCTCGCGTGCTTTCATGATCAGTACGCCGGCGCGCTCCTCGTCCATGCCTTCGATCTCCATCAACTCATCGATGGATTGTTCCGCCAGGTCCTCCATCGTGACGATACCAGCGGCCGCCATCTGGCGCGCGGTATGTTCATCCATGCCTTCCATGTTCAGCAGATCGTCCGCCGGCTTAGCCCCGTCAATCGCCTCCTCGGACGCGATCGCCCTGGTCAACAGCACGTCCTTGGCGCGGGTGCGCAACTCTTCGACGATCTCTTCATCGAACTCCTCGATATCGAGCATCTCCCGGCGTGGCACATAGGCCACTTCATCGATACTGGAGAAGCCCTCCTGAATCAGGATCAACGCAATCTCCTCGTCGACACCCAGATCGTTCATGAACAACTCGACCATCTCACGCGCCTCGGCCTCGTTCTTCTCAGCCGCCTGCGATTCGTCCATGACATTCAGTTCCCAACCGGTAAGCTGGCTGGCAAGCCGCACGTTCTGGCCCCCTCGACCGATCGCTTGCGACAGATTGTCGGTGACGACGGCGATATCCATTGCGTGCTTGTCCTCGTCGACCACAATGGAGACGACATCGGCCGGCGCCATCGCATTGATGACGAAGCGCGCCGGATCCTCGTTCCACGGAATGATGTCGACGCGCTCGCCAGCCAATTCATTGGACACCGCCTGCACGCGGGAACCGCGCATGCCGACACAGGCGCCGACGGGATCGATGCGCGAGTCCTCGGTGTACACCGCGATCTTGGCGCGTTGACCGGGGTCGCGCGCCGCGCCCGTGATGTCGATCAAGCCCTCGCCGACCTCGGGCACTTCCAGCTTAAACAACTCGACGATCAGCTCGGGCCGGGTACGACTGACGAACAGTTGCGGACCACGATTCTCCGGACGGATATCGAACAACAGGCCACGAATGCGGTCACCGACACGCACCGGCTCGCGGGGAATCATCTCCTCACGGGGAATCAGCGCCTCGGCATTGGCGCCGAGGTCTAGGATCACGTTGCCGCGATCGACGCGTTTCACGACGCCGGTCAGCAACTCACCGATGCGGTCCTTATAAGCCTCCGCGACCTTGGCACGCTCGGCCTCGCGCACCTTCTGCACGATGACTTGTTTCGCGGTTTGCGCAGCGATTCGCCCGAAAGCGATGGATTCGATCGGTTCCTCAAGAAAACCACCAATTTCCAGATCCTCGTCCAATGTATTGGCGGCCTCAAAGGTAATTTCGGCAACAGGGTTTTCCAGGATCTCTCCTTCGGGTAAATCAACAACCTCCCAACGACGGAAGGTATCGTAATCTCCAGTGTCACGATCGATCTGCACGCGCACACTGATATCGCCACCATGCTTCTTGCGCGTGGCGGAAGCCAACGCCGCCTCGATGGCTTCGAATATGATCTCCTTGTCCACCGATTTCTCGTTGGAAACCGCATCCACCACCAGCAGAATTTCTTTACTCATCGCGATATTCCCGCCTCAGAATTCTGGAATCAGGCGTGCTGAAATGACATCGGCGAGCGGCACGACCAATTGCTCGACCTCCAGATCCACTACCACTTCATCGTTCTCGACCCCACGCAACACGCCCTTGAAATTGCGTTGGCCCTCCAATGGCGCGGACAACACCAGCTTGATCCGGTGACCCGCGAACCTCTCGAAATGCGCCTTTTCGAACAGCGGCCTGTCCAAGCCAGGCGACGACACCTCCAGGCTGTAACGCCCTGAAATCGGGTCTTCCACATCCAACACCGCGCTCAACTGGCGGCTGACACTGGCGCAATCGTCGACATTCACGCCGTTTTCGCTATCGATGTAGACGCGCAACAACACACCGGCCTTCGCCCGGGACAGCATCTCGACACCGACGAACTCGTAACCCTTGGATTCCACGGTATCGCGAACCAGGCTTTCCAGATCGGCCTGCATAAATTTTCTTCCACCAATAAAAAAAGGGCCAGCAGGCCCAATTTCTCCTATCCGCCCGGCGTTCCGGACATAACAAAAAGCCCCGATCGTCGGGGCTTTTCGAAAAGAACGGCCCTGAAGACGCAACTGGCAGCTCTGGGCCGCGTCTCCGAGACATCTCAATACTGGCCTGAGCCGGCATTATCGATTCAAATTTGGTAGCGGGGGCAGGATTTGAACCTACGACCTTCGGGTTATGAGCCCGACGAGCTGCCAGACTGCTCCACCCCGCAACGACGGAGCGTATATTATATCCAAGCTTAAATCGTTGCAAGCACCAATTGTGCTTT
>JALSSX010000146.1 GCA_026984055.1 Sedimenticola sp.
CCGATGATAGTCGGCAAAGCCCGTGGATGGCGAGAACCGGATGCGCGTATCCTCCAGTTGCCGGCCAAGATATTGCGCGAATGTGAACCAGCGTTCCGGATGCCTTGCGGTATCGTGCGGACACACCGATAGGGAAAGAGTTTCCACGTTCATGAGCGTTGAATACGTTTTGATAACAACATATTACACCATAAATATAAATTTAATTATCAATAACATTGACATCGGTAAGCTCCCACTCAGGCATGTCCACGGTTTTTTCAGACGATAGCCACGTTCGGCTGGCCCTGGCTATGCTTATTGGCGGCATATGGGGTAATTCCCTGAAGCGCACCGATATGGCCACCTGAAAAACCTTTATAAAAATCCTAAAATTATTTAAAAAAATCATAGCATTAAAATCTAAACTGAAATCAAATTATCGGAATTGTTTCTTGCACCGCGTGGCCCGACGTTGCATAATTACCGGCTTACCATCATCAAGCACTTATGCTTAACATTTCAGCGTGAAAGGGGAATGCTGGAGATGCCGGGAGCATTTCCAATGTCCCGCCGCAGCCGAACCACAGGCCATCTTTCATCACCGCGGGTGTTGTTTCCATCACGCGGGTTAGCGTAATATCTTACCAATTCACTCGGTTATTTTGGTTGTCCATTTTGCTATGAAACCCATGAATTCCGACACTTCCGCACCCAGCTCCATGGCCGATGTCCAGGGAAGCCGGGATACACGCGAGATCGCGATCGACAAGGTAGGCATCAAGGACATCCGGCACCCGGTGCGGGTCAAGGACCGTAGCGAAGGAGAACAACACACGATCGCGACCTTCAACATGTTCGTGTCCTTGCCGCACAGCTTCAAGGGCACGCACATGTCCCGTTTCGTGGACATCCTGAACCGCCACGAGCGCGAGATATCCGTCGATTCGTTCAAACAGATGTTAATCGAGATGAGTGAGCGTCTGGAATCGGAAGCCGGCCATATCGAAATGAACTTCCCGTACTTCATCAACAAGAAGGCGCCGGTCACCGGCGTCGAAAGCCTGATGGATTACGATGTCACCCTGACTGGCGAGATTCGCGATGGCATACCGGAGATGTTCATCAAGGTGATCGTGCCAGTCACCAGCCTGTGTCCATGCTCGAAGAAGATCTCCGCATACGGCGCGCACAACCAGCGCTCGCACGTCACGGTGAACGTGCGCACCAACGGCTTTATCTGGATCGAGGAATTGATCGAGATGGTGGAACAAGAAGCCTCGTGCGAACTGTATGGCCTGCTGAAACGACCAGACGAGAAGCATGTCACCGAACGCGCCTACGACAATCCGAAGTTCGTCGAGGACATGATCCGCGATGTGGCGGTGCGCCTGAACGCCGATGAGCGCATCAACTACTACATCGTCGAAACCGAGAATTTCGAATCGATACACAATCATTCCGCCTACGCCTTGATCGAGAAGGACAAAGCCGCCGACGACAAAACCTGACGTAACGAGAGTCTTGGCCAGCCAAGCGTTGAAATTATCGCCCGCCACCCCTCGCGGCGTTGCCCCTCATCGGAAAATAGAACGGTAACAGCGCCGATTGCCGCTGAAATGCGTCAGATTTGGCCCGGATTTCTCACCGGGTCGCATAGCGAGGCGGCTCAAGGTGGTGCGATGGCTGGCGTTCGCGACCGAGTGAACGCCAGTCAGCGCGCCGCATTGGACGGTCGCAGTCGTGAACGGGTGAGAAATCTGGGTTAGCAGGCCATTGAAAAATGGCATTTTTCAAGGGCCTGTGTACGGTACAGGGATGTACCGCCATTTTCGATGACTGCAAGTCATTGAAAATGAGGGAGCCGGGAAATCGCATTTTCCGCTTCCGTCGTTGAAAAAGTCCGTGGAAGGACTTTTTCAACGTCCTGCTAAGTCATCGATGGCGGTAGGCCCAAGTGTCAAACCCGCGTTTAGGCCACTGCCCCGCCCCGTGTCTTCAGCCAACGCGATTCGAACTCATCCGCCGGCATCGGATGGGCGAAATAAAAGCCCTGAAACTCCCGCACGTCCCGCAATGTCAGGTAGTCGAGTTGCGCCTCGGTTTCGACGCCCTCCGCAACCAGTGTCAGCTCCAGATAGTTGGCCATGCTGATGATGGTATCGACGATGACCGCATCGTCTTCGTCCTCTGGCAGATCACGGATGAAGCCCTGGTCGATCTTGAGGATGTCCAACGGCATCTTCTTCAGATACATCAAGGACGAATAACCGGTGCCAAAGTCGTCGATCGCCAACCGGAAGCCCTGATCCTTCAGATCATCCATGATACTCGCCGCAGTATCCGCGTCCTCGATGAACAATTGCTCGGTCAACTCCAATTCGATGGAATCCGCCGCGACGCCCGCCTGCTCGATCACCTCCGCAGCGCGTCGGGTGAAACGGCGTGAGCGAAACTGTCCCGAGCTGATATTGATGGACAACCGCCCTCCATCGATCCAGCAACCCGCGGCGCGCCAGCGGCGCAAGTCGGCGCAAACCTTCTCCATCACGGTGAATTCGACATCGCGGATCAGGCCAAGACGATGCAACACCGGCAAAAAGTCGTCCGGCGCGACGATCCCACGCGTCGGATCACGCCAGCGTAACAACGCTTCGGCGCCAAGCAGCCTGCCGTGACCATCCACCTTTGGTTGATAATAGACCTGGAACTCATCCCGTTCTATCGCCAGGGAGATACTGGCCTCGCTCGCGAGTCGGGCATCCAATTCATCGACCATCGATGGATGAAAGAAATGGTAGCGATTACGTCCCTTGGTCTTCGCCACATACATCGCGGTATCCGCGTGCTGCAACGCCTGCTCGGCGGTCTCTGCATCCAGCGGAAAGAGGATGATGCCGATACTTGTGCTCAGCGACACCATGCTGCCCTTGATCCGATAGGGTTCCGCGAGCGCGCCACGAATCTTTTCCGCGACATGACTCAGATAGCCTTCGGCAGCCTCCCGACTGTCACCCAGATCGTCCAGCAGTACAACGAACTCATCCCCACCGAGGCGCGCGACGGTATCCGAA
>JALSSX010000147.1 GCA_026984055.1 Sedimenticola sp.
TTGGTGGCATTGCACCCGCCATCGGAATGATTTGATTCGACAACCGGAGGCCGGCCGACAAGCGGCGCAGCAAGCACATACACACATCAATTCATCAGAATATGACTATATTGTTGCCTTGCGAACTTCCAGACCTCCCTTGCCACGCCGGCACGAACCGGGCAGAGGGCGCCGACTGCGCCCCCCGTCCAACAGTCTTTCCACTCAACTCTACAGGTATCCCAAAAAGATGAACCCAGCAGAACTACGACGAGCCAATGCGGGCTGGACGCGCTTTCTACCTTTTCTGAGCTGGCTGCCGCAGATGAACCACGACACCCTGAAGGCCGACTTCATCGCCGGCTTGACGGTCGCCCTGGTCGCCATTCCGCAATCACTGGCCTATGCGCAGCTGGCCGGCGTGCCAGCCTACTACGGCCTATACGCGGCGCTGCTTCCCGTGATCGTTGGCGCCATGCTCGGCTCCTCGCCCGCGCTATCCACTGGCCCGGTCGCGATGACCTCGTTGCTGACCGCCGCCAGCGTGATGACCCTGGCGCACTACGGCACCGAGCAGTTCTATACCTACGTCGTGCTGATGGCCCTGCTCTCGGGATTGATCCAGATTGCGCTTGGGCTGGGTCGCATGGGGATGCTGATAAACTTCCTCTCCTACCCGGTGCTGCGCGGCTTCATCAACGCCGCCGCAATCATCATCGGGCTGTCGCAACTACCCGCCATGCTCGGACTGAAGCTGAAGAACAGCACACATTTTCTCAGTGACGTACTGCACGTCGTCGAGCATGCCGACAAGATGCACACCCTGTCGCTGGCGTTCGGTGCCGGCGCGCTACTTGCACTCGCCTTGATGAAGAAATTCACCCCCAAGCTGCCGGGCGTGCTGATTGTTGTCGCGCTCGCCACCTACCTCAGCTATCTGATCGGCTTCGAGGCGGACGGCGGCACCGTGGTCGGCACCATTCCCAAGGGTCTGCCCAGCTTCAGTATCCCGGACATGAACTGGCGAGCCAGCATGCACATGCTGCCAGCGGCTTTCGTCATCGCGATCATCAGCTTCATGGAGGCGATGTCCAGCTCCAAGATCATCGCGATCAAGACACGCACCCACTGGGACGAAAACCAGGAGCTGATCGGGCAGGGCTTCGCCAAGGTCATGGCCGCGTTCAATCATTCCATGCCGGTCAGTGGCTCCTTCTCACGCTCGGCACTGAATCTGGCCTCCGGCGCGAAAACCGGCATGGCATCCGTGTTCAGCGCATTGCTGGTGCTGCTGGTGCTGCTGTTTTTCACTTCGTCACTGTATCACCTGCCGAAACCGGTACTCGCCGCAGTGATCATGATGGCAGTATTCAGCCTACTAAATTTCGAAACCATCAAGGACGCCTGGGTCGCCAACAGGCTCGATGGCGTTACCGCGGTCATCACCTTCATCGCCACGCTGCTGTTCGCGCCGAACATCCAGAACGGTATCCTTACCGGCATCATCCTGTCGCTGATGCTGTTCTTGTATCGCACCATGAAGCCGCATATCGCCATCCTCGGCCAGGACAAGCACGGCGTATTGCGCAACGCCAGGCGCTTCAATCTGCCGAAGCTGCACCCGAAACTCACCGCGATCCGCTTCGATGGCCAACTGTACTTCGCCAACGTCGCCTATTTCGAGGAGTCGGTACTCTTCCTGGTCGGCAACGACCCCGATCTGAAGGTGATCCTGGTCGTCTGTAGCGGCATCAACGGGCTGGACGCTTCCGGCGTCGAGATGCTGAACAATCTGATCGAAAGGCTCGACCAGGCTGGAATAACATTGGCGTTTAGCAGCATGAAGGAGAACGTGGCCGATGTGATGCAACGCACTGGCCTACTGGAAAAGATCGGCTCTGAAAACATCTTCATATCGGAACGCAATGCCATCAAGCTACTCACCGAGCGCCTCGGGGAAGCGACAGCGCTTGATGCAGACGCCAACAGCAACGAGGAGAACGCAAAATGACGGCATCCATGCCCGCCCGACTGGCGCTTTGCCTCGCCATGACACTCTGCGTGCAATCCGCCTGGTCGGCCGATGACAGGCCGATGGAGCTGAAAATGATCGCCCACGAAGCGCTGGATGGCGATGCCGGCGCCCAACTCCTGTATGGATTGGCGTACCTCGACGGTCGCGACGGACTCAAGCCGAACGCAGAGAAAGCGGTCTACTGGTTGCGCCGCTCCGCGCGCATCGGCAACGCCTATGCGCAACTGACGCTTGGCAATTGCTACGCCGAAGGCAAGGGTGTCGAAAAAAACCCGGAACAAGCCGTGAAATGGTGGCGAAAAGCCGCCGGCAAGGAGAATGCCAAGGCGCAGTATCTGCTCGGCAAGGCCTACCTTGAAGGCATCGGCGCAACAAAAGATCCCAAGCAAGCGCTCCATTGGACGACCCTGGCCGCCGAGCAGGGCAACAAAGATGCCCAATACCTGCTCGGCAAGATGTACTACGAAGGTCAGGATGTCCCGTATCAGAAGGAAGCCGCAAAAAGCTGGCTGAGTCGCGCAGCGGAACAAGCGCACAGCGAAGCCATCAATCTTCTGGCGATCATCGACGGCATGCTGGAGGGCAGCACGAAAACCTATCAGCAGTCAGCGGAAGTGCTGATCGACAAGGCGAAAAAGGGGGATCCACAAGCGGAATATGAACTGGGGCTACGCTACGAAAGCGGTGCCTGGGATGTGAACAAGGATAACAAGAAAGCCCTGAGATGGATCACCAAGGCCGCCAATGCGGGCAATCGCTTGGCGATGAAGACCTTGGCCAACATCTACCAGCACGGCGACCTCGGCCTGCACGCCGACCCCGAGCAAGCCGCACAATGGGAGAAAAGGGCATCGGGAAATCCATCCGACAAGTGACCTGATAGGTCATCCCGTGTGTCAACCCAATTCAGAAATGTCCTCTTTTCTGCCATTCAGAAGTGTCCGGTTTTGTTTGTCGTTTACGGGTTGGTTGGCGTATTGGTTGGTGTATTTGAACAGCGATTGATTGGACGACGCCA
>JALSSX010000148.1 GCA_026984055.1 Sedimenticola sp.
GCTACGTCAGTAGCGACGCGCGACGCCCAAAGACAGTACGCTTTTCCGCACCACCCTCACACGGGGAACAAGCCGCCTGACCTTGCATGATCGGGGCTGAAACAGCCCGGATCATGAAAGCTTGCCCGTGGTTCGGCTTTGGGATATCTGAGGCAGGGCACTGGAAATGCTCCGGTATTCCCCATCCCCCCGTAGGCGATACCGAGGCCAAGCCGACACGTCCGTATTCACGGCGTTCCCGCGGACGGATCACAGGCTACCGACGGCATACTTTCACGCTAACGTAACGTTAAAAAGCGTTATTTTTCAATGGAATAAAAAGCCGCCGACCGTAAAAGCGACCGACGACTCTCTGGTTTTGCTCCGGCACTCCACAAACAGGAAAGCCGGGGAAACGCCATTCACGGCCAAGAACCGTGCCGTGCATGGCGGCTTCACTCGTGCGACTTATACGGCCGCCTAGCAGTGTGGTTGAACATACGATTGTGGTCAGCAGGCACCAAATCCCGCCAGAAAACGATTAAAAATACAAAGATACATCCTACCAGGCCAAGAAAGGCCAGACTTCCTACTTCAAGATTCATCATAATTCACCTCTTCACCCTCAAATTACAGCATTAGGGTATTTACTAATATGCTATATTAGTCAGCGGCAATGCAAGGAAGTTCTGAAAAAAATGTTTTTATACAACAGTCATTTCTTTTATGCGAATCAGTAGCCTCAATATTTAGCTTAACAATCATATGGTTAGAAAAAAACATCGCTTCGTACCATATATACAACATGTTCCAAATATAGCACAAACCACCGATCTAGCAGGTCATTGAAAAATGGCATTTTTCAATGACCAGTGTGCGGTACAGGGAGGTACCGCCATTTTCGATGATGGCAAATCATCGAAAATGAAGGAACCGGGAAATCGCATTTTTCGGTTCCGTCGTTGAAAAAGCCCATGGAAAAACTTTTCAACATCCTGCTAGCCCGGATTTCTCACCGGGTCGCGTAGCGAGGCCGCTCAAGGTGGTGTGATGGCTGGCGTTCGCGACCGAGGGCCGCGCAGGCATAGTCGACACTACGTTGAGCAGCCCGACCGAATGAACGCCTGTCAGCGCACCGCATTGGGCGGTCGCAGTCGTGAACGGGTGAGAAATCCGGGCTAGCTGCTCGTCAGGCGTTGGCACACGGCTCGGCGACCCACCGGCCGGCCACTCAAAGCGCTTGCGATCACCCCCAGCAACAGCCAGGCGTCCCGCTCTGAACGGCCCTTGATCGCCTGGTCGGTCTGCTGGCACAGTAGTAGCAGGCGCCGCCATTGCTCGACACGCAGGCGCCGCAAGGCTTTCTCCAACAACGGTCTTCTTTTTTCCCAGACATGTTCGGCGGCCAACAGGCGCGAAAGGTTTCCTCCCGCTTCCAGCGCGTAAGCGATGCGAGCAAGCATGCGAATCTCGCGCGCCAAGCTCCACAGCACCAGCGCCACGGCGACGCCCTCCGCGCGCAACCCCTCCAGCCTGTGCGACACGCGTCGAGGATCGCCGGCCAACGCCGCATCAACCAGGCCAAAGACATCGAAACGCGCCGAATCCGCCACCGCGTCGAGCAGGGTATCGGCATCCAGTGGTCCCGGACCGTTCAGCAGTAGGAGCTTGTCGATCTCCTGCGCGGCGGCGAGCAGGTTGCCCTCGACGCGCTCGGCGAGCAAGCCGGCCACCTCCGGCGCCGGCCGCAAGCCCTTGTCTCGCATGCGTTGCGTCAGCCAGTTCGGGAGTCCGGCACCATCGATCGGCCAGATGCGCAACAACGCCCCATGACCGTCGATGGCCTTCACCCACTTGGTTGAGAGCTGGCTTCGATCAAGCTTCGGCGCGCTGATCAACAACAGGGTATCGGGTGGCGGATCAGCCAGATAAGCGACCACGGCCTTACTGCCTTCGGCGCCGATCTTGGCGCTGGCGAGACGCAGATCGATGACACGCCGGTCCCCGAACAATGAGAGGCTGCCAGCGGCTTCGAGCAACAGATTCCAGTCGAAGCCACCTCCAACCTCAAGGACATCACGCTGGCTGTAGCCGGCCTCGCGTGCCACGGCGCGCAGCCGGTCTCCGATTTCCAGCATCTGTAGCGGTTCGTCACCGCTGATCAGGTAGACCGGCAGCAAGGCCTGCTTGCGCAGATGGTCGCTCAGTTGTTCGGCGTGCAGATGCACCGGGCTGGTGGAACTAGCGCGCCCGCGCCCGTAGGCGCGCCATGAGTTTACGCACCAGTTCTCGCTGCATGGCATCGCGCAGACGATCCCGCTCGCTGCTCTTGCCCAGCACGGTGGTCTCTGGATTAACGAAGCTACGCCGCGCGACCAGCGTCGCTTGGGGTACGATCGGCTTGCGCCGCCGATCCAACACGCTGAACGCCAACGTCTGCGCCAATTCGTACTCGACCACCTTGCCGCGCGCGTCGACACTCAGCACGTTCTGACGGAAGTCGCTGCCACTGATCTTCAACCAACTGCGCGCCCGAGCGGGATCCTCGGTGATCAGGACACCACCAGCGTTCAGATTGCGTTGAATCTCGGCATACAGGGTCTCGCGCGTATTCACGCCGGTGACAAACATTGGACTCAGCGCGCCGGACAGTTTCACTTCGCCACGCAATTGGAAACCGCAACCGGCCAGCATCACGACGAAAAACGACAACAACAGGGATTGAAAGCGCCGCATCCTATTTCGCCACGATATTGACCAGCTTACCGGGCACGACGATGACCTTGCACACCGTTGCGTCGCCGATGAAGCGCCGCGCATTCTCGTTCGCCAGCGCAACCTGCTCGACCCTCGCTTTGTCCGCATCGGCGGCAACGCTGAACTTGCCACGCACCTTGCCATTCACCTGCACCACGTACTCCAACGTGTCCTGCTTCAGCGCGCTTTCATCGACCTCCGGCCAGCTCGCCGCGAGGATGTCGTCACCATAGCCGCACTCCCGCCACAATACGTGGCAGACATGCGGCGCGATCGGCGACAACAGGCGCAATACG
>JALSSX010000149.1 GCA_026984055.1 Sedimenticola sp.
GCCGCCGGCAACAAATGGCACAAGCTGCGCTACAACCTGGAAGCCGCGATCGAACAGGGACACCGCAGCGTGCTATCGTTTGGCGGCGCCTGGTCCAACCACATCCTGGCGCTGGCCGCCAGCGCCAGGCAACAGGGCCTGGCATCCATCGGCATCATCCGTGGAGAAGCTGAATACGCCGCCAACCCGGTGCTCAGCGAAGCCCGTGCGCGCGGCATGCGGCTACATTTCGTCGACCGTGGTGAATACCGTAAACGCCACGACCCCGCTTGGCGGGAAACACTTCGCGCGTGCTTTGGCCATCCCTACCTGATCCCCGAAGGTGGCAGCAATGCGCTCGGCGTGCATGGCTGCAAGGTGCTCGGAGAGACACTGCTGACGGAAACTGGCGGTGACTTCGAGATAATCTGCTGCGCCGTTGGCAGCGGAGGCACGCTTGCCGGACTGGCCAGCGCATTGCAGCCGGCCAGGCAGGCGATCGGTTACACCGTGGTCAAGGACAACAGCCTGCCAGGCCGCATCGCCTATCTGCTACAAGACCGCGCGCCTCAGCCGGTCTTGAGAAACGCCGCGAGACGTGGCTATGGCCGTGGCGACACGCAACTGGCGGCATTCGTCGCCGACTTCATTGGCCGGACCGGCATTCCGATCGAACCGGTGTACACCGGCAAGCTGTTCATGCATCTGCTGGAAGACATCGGCCAAGGTGAATACCCACCGGGCAGTCGTGTGATCGTGCTGCACAGCGGGGGAGTGAGAAACCGCCATGAAAAAGCCGGATCGGAAGACACCGACCCGGCGGGATTGGAGCCGGCGAGAGGAGTCGAACCCCCGACCAGCTGATTACAAATCAGCTGCTCTACCAACTGAGCTACACCGGCAAGCGTGCGCCATTCTAACAGGAACCACCGAGCAGCGGAAACACCCTGCTGTTAGCTCAAGGCTGTAATGTCCACTTTTGCTTATCGGGAGGGGCAATGGCAGAGGAGAGCATTGCGATGACACACAAAGCCATCGATCGACTGGAGGTGATCCAGCAAACCGCAACCCGGCAGTTACACCAGAAGGATGCCGCGGCAACGCAACCTGAGCGTGCGCCACGCGGTCTCTCCCTGGTCCGTGCGCTTCGGCCCGACGCTGGCCTGCGAGAAGTTGGCCGAGCGGCGCGGCCATCACTTGTCGGTAGAGACGCTGAGCCAGTGGATGATTGCCGAGGGACTTTGGAAGCCCAGGGTCCGCAAGCCGGCGCGCATCCATCAGCGCCGACCCTGTCGGGACGAGTTGCTCCAGATCGACGGTTCACCCCACGACGGGTTCGAGGACCGGGTCCACTTTGCCGGCAATCAAGCAGGTCGCCCTGAGGCGTCGATTGCGCACCCTTGTCCATCGGTGATATTGCGCGGAATCTCTTGATGGGCAATAACTTATGGGGTCTCGAAAAACTCATTCCATGGCATTTTCCTCGTCGTAAGGCGGAAATGCGATTTCCGCTTTACTCACATTTTCAATCACTTATCGTGATCGAAAAGGGTGGGGCATCTCTGTCCCACTCGGACATCTCGATTTTTCGAGATGCCCTCATATCGACTATCGCTGACGGTGGCGTGTCCCCGCGCCACGATTAATCCGGTAATCTTTATCCGAGAACGCTTCAATCCTAACTATCTCTGTTTTTTCACCACTCGTTTCAGTGGTGTCAGGTCAATCTCGTCGAATACACAGTTTTGTTTGCTGCCCAACGCCAGCCATGCGGCGTCGGCGATCTGTCTCGGCAAGAGGGCGTTGTCGGTATCGTCGCCGGGTGTGAAGCCCGTCTGGTGGTAGAAGCCGGTGCGGGTCATGCCGGGGTTGATCAGCATGATGCGGATGCCGGCGTTGGCGGTTTCTTCGCGTAAGGCGCGGGTGAAGCCGCGCAGGCCGGTTTTCGCGGCGGCGTAGACGGAGCCGAAGCGTCCGCCGCGCAGGGCGACCTCGGAACCGATGAACAGTAGGTCGCCGCGACCCTGGGTCTTGAATACGGGTAGGAGTTGGCGTGCGATCAGGATGTGGGCGTTCAGGTTGAGTTGCAGTATGTCGAGGATGTGCCGGTTGGCATGTTGTTCGAGCGAGCCGAATCTGCCGGCGCCGGCGCAACTGATCAGTGTGTCGAGGCCGGTTTCGCTATTCAGTATCTCGCGCGTTGCGGTATCCAGTGCGTTGGGGTCGAGCAGGTCGGTATGCACCGTGCGGAAGCGGGCGTGCTTGGAAAGGGTGGCGTCGGTACCGCGTGACAGGCCGATGATGCGCCAGCCGGCGTCGAGCAGGCGCTTCGCGATGGCGCGGCCTATGCCCTTACTGGCGCCGGTGACCAGCGCGGTGCGTGCTTTCATGATGGGGACTCCATGTGTTTTTGGATTTCGCCGATGGCCTGTTCTATCAGGTGTTCGCAATGCTTGGCGTCGATGTGCCTGGCTGGGTGTTGGCGGTTGTCCGAGACGATCTTGATGATGTGGGTGGCGTCGGTCGGTGTCTTGGCGGCGCTCAGGGCGTGTAGGATGCCGGCGGCTTCCATGTCGATCAGCATGTCGTCGGGGTAGTGGCCAGCGGTTTTGTCCACGGTGCACAGGATGGCGGTCGGTCGATCGCTGGGTAGGTTCAGTCGCCAACGTTGGTCGCTGGCCGGGTCGATGACTTCATCGATCGGGAATATCCGTCCAATCGCGGCGTTGCCATGGCCGGCGATGCCGATGTTCAACCACTGCGTGTTTTCGGCGGGGAGGGCTCCGCTCAGGTAGCCGCAGGCGGCGGCGGCGCGGCATTTGCCCGGACCGCTGATGATCAGGCGGATATCGCCGGCGGTGTGTATTGGGAAGAGGGTGTGGTGTTGTTCGCGTTGCAGGCCGAAATGCCGGCGCAGCGGCTTGGCTTCGGCGGGTAGGGCGATGACGAGATTGATCGGCATGGCGCTCACGGGGCGTCGCCGCCGGCCCATTCGGTGTGGATTCGCTGGTACGCGACGGCGCGTGTTTGATTGCCGCGCTTCAGCGCCCCCTGAATCAGGATGCGGGTTTTCTTCAATAGCATGGCGCGCGTCGCGTCGCGGTCCGCGTCGGACAAGGGGTATTCCCGCAAGGCGCGTTGTAATGCCTGGATGCGGAAGCGGTCCATGCCCCAGTGGGCGCGCGACAACTGGTCGGCATGGCCGCCGTATTTGGTGATCTTGGGCTGGTCGACGTAGGCGACAGGGTAACGCGAGCATAGCCGCAGCCACAGGTCGTAGTCCTCGCAGGCTGGCAAGCGGGTGTCGAAGCCGCCGGCATCCAGAAGGATATTGCGTCGGATCAGCGCGGAGGAGGGGCTGATGACGCACAACGGCAGGCAATGGGGGTAGATCCAGCCGCCGCGCTTGGCGTGTTTCTTCATCGCGTTGACGCGTGTGCCGTTACGTATCCAGATTTCCTCGGTGTGGCACAGCGGGCAGTTGGCTGATTGTTCGAGCATGTCGAGTTGCGCTTGCAGCTTGTCGGGTAGCCATGTGTCGTCGGAGTCGAGGAAGGCGATCCAGTCGCCGCTGGCGTGTTGGATGCCGAGATTGCGCGCCGCGCTGACGCCTTGGTTCGGCTGTCGCAGGCAGGTGATGCCGGCATACCGCGTGGCGAGGAGTTCGGCGCTGCCGTCGCTGGAGCCGTCGTCGACGACGATGATCTCGTCGGCCGGACGGGTCTGCGCCAGCACCGAGTCGAGCGCGCGAGGCAGGCTGGCGGCGCGGTTGAAGCTCGGGATGACGACCGAGACCCGCGTCTTATCGCTCATTCGGTGGTGGCGTCGGGCGGTAGTGCCTTGTATCTGGCGAGCTGTTCCTCGCTGGCCGGTTGTTGGTAGCGGCTTTTCCATTCGGTGTAGCTCATGCCGTAGATGGCTTCGCGCGCCTCGTCGTCGCTGAGTGGAATGTCGCGATCCTTCGCCGCGTTCAAGTACCAGCGCGACAGGCAATTGCGGCAGAAGCCGCTGAGTATCATCAGGTCGATGTTCTGTACATCGCTGCGCTTTTGCAGATGTGCCAGCAGTTTGCGGAACGCGGCGGCCTCTACCTCGGTGCGTTGTTTGTTGTCCATTGGGCTCTCCGGAAAAAGGCGGAGTATAGCATTCGGTGCTTGTGCCCCGGGGCGGCGCGGTCAGCGCTTGCGCGGTTTCAGGCGATCCAGCAGCGAGGGCGTCTCCGAGCGTGCCTGCTCGGGGTTCGGCGTGTATTGGCGCGCCAGGATGGTCTCGCGGCGGCGGCGTTTCTTTTCCTGTTCGGTCAGTTTACGGATGCGCTCGCGATCTTCATCGCTCATCGTCAGCCTGAGCAGGCGGGATTCCTCGCGCAGCAGAAAGCGCCCGAGTTCGTCGAAGAAGTCGTTGTCGATCTCGTGCGGTTTGTAGCATAGCGAACGGCGTCCCCAAGTGGGGAAGTTGATCGCCCGCATGTCGATGCTCAAGGTGTCCAGGTTGGCTTCGAATTCGAGGCCGGCGTGTACCAGGCAGTCGAATACGATATCCAGGTGCCAATGGCTGACCGCGCTGGCGCGGACGCGGCGTGCTTGGTGGTCGATGTGGCGTGCCTTCAGGAAATCGAGCAGCTTGTCCGCCGGCGTGCCCGGTTCCAGCGCGATGCTATACGGGTCGCGCGTGCATTGAAAGCGCAGGTTCAGGCGCTTCATCTGGTCGCCGCTGTCCACGGACAGGCGGTAGTTGCCTTGGGTGAAGTCGTCGATGTCGCCGACGGTCGGAAAGTGGTAGCTGAAGCTGTTGTCTGGTTTCAGGTAGTTCAGGTGGTCGCAGAGTTCGCTCAGGTAGGCGTACAGGTGCTTCAGGCGTGGATTGATGTGGCGTGCATAGAAGGCTTCATGCTTGCGGCGTTTCTCCTCCTCGTCAGCAAGGCGTCGTTCCTCGGCTTCACGCTTGGCTTTGAGGTCGTCGAGTATGCCCATGTTTGTCCCTTTTTCCGTTTCCCTGAAGGAATCGATCAACTCCGCCCATAGACCGGAATCGCCGCGCCAGTGATGCAGCGCGCGGCCTCGGATGTCAGAAACACGATGACATCGGCAATCGCCGCGGGTGGCACCCAGGTGGAGAAATCCGCGTCGGGCATGTCCGTTCGGTTCTGTGGCGTGTCGATGGTGCCGGGCAGGATGCAGTTGACGGTGATGCCGGTGTTTTTGTTCTCCATTGCCAGGCTTTCGGTCAAGGTCTTGACCGCTGCCTTGGATGCGCAATACGGACCCATGCGGCCCTTTGCCTGTAACGCCGCGCGCGCCGAGATATTGACGATTCGGCCGCCGCCGCGTTCCAGCATCCCTGGCAGCAACGCGCGACAGGTGTGGAACACGCTGCGGGCGTTCAGGTTCATCATGAACTCCCAGTCCTTGTCCGGCGTGTCCTGCAATGGCGGACCCATGCGGAAACCGCCGGCGATGTTCGCCAGTGCATCCACCTTGCCGAAGGCTTCCAGTGCGGTGTCGCGCATCGCTTCGACGGATGCTGGTTCGAGCAGATTCGTTGGGAGCAGCTCATATGCGCTGCCGTCGGGCAGATCGGCGGCGCAGGCCTTCAGGCCGGTCTCGTCGAGATCTACCAACGCCAGATTCGCGCCTTGTTCGGCAAACGCCTGGGCGGTTGCGCGCCCGAGGTTTCCGGCGGCGCCGGTGATCAGAATGGTGCTGTCTTTGAATTCGGGCATAGGGTTTTCCCTGGTCGATACAGTTTGAAAGTGCGTGGTCCGTTGCCAGTGGTTTGTCCGAGGGAACGCCGTGAATACGTTCTTGCGGGCTTGGTCTTGGCTGAACCACTGGCAATGTTCATGATCCGGCGCGTGTTTCAGGACTCGGTATGGCTGTCAGCTGACGACGAGGATAATCAATCGGCGGGGTGCTGGCCAGTCCGGTTCGCTATTAACCCGGCAATCGAGCAGGTCGTCCCGACCTGATGATTACGTGCTCTCGTCCATCGGCGATATGGCGTGGAACCCCTTGTGAATCCGAAGCCCCGCACGACCATTTTGCCACCCGCTGAGACCTGTGGCCAAGCAGGTGGCACGGATTCTGCTTGCCCATGAGGCAGCACCCAGATTTGGAGCACCCATGGCCGAGTTCACTGTTGATTCCAGCCCGCTTGTCGGAAAAAAAGCCATGCCCTCGGGCGATAGCGGTGAGCTTGCCGGCCAGGTGTCGCCGCCGAGTGATGATGCGGGCGAACCCTTTGCCGATGCGCTACGCGAGTCGATGGACAATGGCGAGGCGGATGGTACGGATGGCGAGATGGCCGAAAAAAAATCCTCGCGAGATGAGGATGCCGAGCCGCAGGCGGCGTTTCTCCCGTTGAGCGCGCCGGTCGAGGACGCGAGCGGCATACTTCCGCCGATGGCGGCAACCCTTGTCCCGCCGTCACCGCCGGTGGGCCAGTCGTCCGGCTTTGGCGGCGACGGTGTGTCGGCTGGAGCGCCATCGGTGACGCAACCGGCGATGACTACGCTTGCCGTGGCGTTGAAGGCGGAAATTCCCGCCACGCCCGAGCCGTTCGCCGCGGATGATCCGGCCGCGAGCACTTTCGACAGCTTGTTGGCGGATCTTCCGTCGGTCGCCGATGAACCGGGGGTGTATCCGCGTGGATTCGATGGCATGCTGTCCGATGCCCGGCTGGCGACCCGTGGCGCGGGTGCTGGCGGGGCGCCGTCGGGTGCGCTTGTATCGACCCACGTCGATACGCCGCTGGGGCAGTCTGGCTGGGGCGATGCCTTCGCCGATAAGATAAGCTGGCTGGTGGGCAAGCAGGTTCAACAGGCGAGTATCCACATCACCCCGGAACATCTGGGACCGATTGAGGTGAGTCTGCGCGCCAGCCAGGATCAGCTCTCGGTGACGGTCGCCGCGCAGTATGTCGCCACGTTGGAAACGCTGGCTGTGACGATGTCGCGCTTGCGCGAGGCGCTGGCTGGCACGCCATTCAGCCAGATCGATCTGCAAATGGCGAACCCGGGTTTCACGCAAGCGGATCCATCCGGCCAGCAGGCCGCTAGCGGTGGGCGGGCTGGCGGGGGGCTGGCGGGCGAGCATGCCGGGCTGGCGGCGGACAGCGGACCCGAAGTGCTCGGCATCGAAAGCCGTGGTTTGCTCGATGACTACGCGTGATCGGCCGTCGCGACTCGGATCATCCTTGAACTCTGGCATCCCTGCGTCGCCGAGGGGCGTGAGCAGGATACGGTGATCATTTATCCTTGCAGGGCGACGGCCAGCCAAATCCCCGAAATGATCGTCCACCCTTTTCGTTCCCGCCGGTGTCGCTTGCCGTTATGGGGGCGGCACGGCCTTGCCAGGAACGAGATGGTCTCCTGGTTGGAATCCGGCGTTCGACAGACCGTGGCGATAAAGATTGATCTCGTTGCTGGCTTTCCCTGTTGACCGACGGCTATCATAGAGCCGCCGCCAGCCAAACGTCGGCGTTATCTTGCGTCTTCTTCCGTCCCTGGCGGCGGTGCTCGTCGTTGTGGGCAATGGCCCCCTTGTCTTCCTTGCGCTTCGCTTCGGACGAAAAGGCATGCGCCGGCTTCGGTGTTTGGCTGGTGGCGATGATAACCGATCGATCAGGAGGGAAGGCATGAAGTTCATCAAGTTTCTGCTGCTCGTAGCGATGATGGTCGTCGGCGCGGCATTCGCGGCGATCAATGCCCAGTCGGTGACGGTCAACTATTATTTTGGCGCCATCGAGCTGCCGCTCGCGCTGGTTGCCGCTGTCGCTATCGGTATCGGCGCGGTGCTCGGCATGCTGGCATCGATGGGCGGCGCGTTTCGTTTGAAGCGCGAGAACGTCAGACTGAAACGCCAGGCGCGAGCCGCCGCGCGGGAAATCGGCAACCCGCATAACCCTCCGATCAAGGAATAGCGCCGGTGACGGAGCTGCTGCTAGTGTTGATTCCGCTATCCTTCGTCGCCGGCTGGCTATTCGCCGGCCGGCGCAAGGCGCCGCATGGCGAGCCGGGCTGCTCCGATGTCAATCCGGCCTACTTTCGTGGCCTGAACTTTCTGCTGAACGAACAGCCCGACAAGGCGATCGATGTTTTCATCAAGCTGCTCGAAGTCGATTGCGATACCGTCGAAACCCATCTGGCGCTGGGCAATCTGTTCCGTCGGCGAGGCGAAGTCGATCGCGCGATCCGCGTCCACCAGAACCTGATCGCGCGGCCGACGCTGACCCAGGAGCAGCGCGGCGAGGCCTTGCTGGAACTGGGCCTGGACTATATGCGCGCCGGCCTGTTCGACCGCGCCGAGAGCCTGTTCAGCGAGCTTTGCGAGCTGAATCTGCACACCCGCGCGGCGCTGGAGAATCTGTTGCAGGTCTACCAACACGAGAAGGATTGGCAGCGTTGTCTGGATGTCACCGAACAACTGGAGCCGGTGGCGAAGCGTTCGATGGCGACCGAGAAGGTGCATTATCACTGTGAACTGGCGGTCGAGGCGCTGAAGCAGGGCGAGCGCGGTGATGCCGCGCGCCTGTTGAAGAAGGCGCGCCAGATCGACAAAAGACACCCACGGCCACTGATCATGCAGGCCCGTCTGGCGGTGGCCGAGGACGACTGCAAGACTGCCGAGCGTCTGTTCCACAAGATTGAGGACATCGCGCCGCGCCATATGGCGTTGCTGATCGACGAGCTGACGCATTGCTACGACGAGCGCCAGCGTAGCGATGAGCTGACCCGGCGCCTCGTTCACCTGCTGGCGCGCGAGCGTTCGGTGCCGTTGATCCGCGAGACAGTGGAACGCATCGCGCGCCGTGATGGCGCCGCCGCCGCAGTGGATTTTCTCCGTGAGTACGTCAGCGATGTCGACGATCCGGTGTTGTTGCACGAATTGATTCGCGTCAGCTTGGCCGACCCGGAGGTCGATGCCACGCAATTGCTCCATCGCCTCGAAGATCTGCTCGGTCGCATGTTGGCCGAGCATCCGAACTACACCTGTGCCCACTGTGGTTTTCAGTCACGCCGTTATCATTGGCGTTGCCCCGGCTGCAAACGTTGGGAAACCATGTCTTGGTCCTCCGCTGCCGGCCATGCGCCGAAGGAAATCGAATGAAGGTCGTCTCTCCGCTTATCGTTGCTCTGGATTTTCCCACAGAGGAGGCCGCGCTCGCGTTGCTCGAACGGCTCGATCCCACGCTGTGCCGGGTGAAGATCGGCAAGGAGTTGTTCACGTGCGCTGGCCCGCGACTGGTCGAGCGTGTCGTCGCGCGAGGGTTCCAGGTATTCCTCGATCTGAAGTATCACGATATCCCGAATACCGTCGCGGCTGCCTGCGACGCGGCGGCCGACCTGGGGGTGTGGATGATGAACCTGCATGCCTCTGGTGGTCGGCGCATGATGGAGGCCGCCGCCGAGCGGTTGGCGCGACGTGGTTCACGACCATTGCTGATCGCGGTGACGATACTGACGAGTCTCGGCGAGGAGGATCTGGCCGAGATCGGTTTTCTTGGCGGCCCGGCGGAAAATGTCTCGCGGTTGGCGCGCCTGACCCGCGATGCCGGACTGGATGGCGTGGTCTGTTCTCCGCTGGAGGCGGCGATGCTGCGCGCCGACCTCGGCGGAGAATTTCGCTTGATCACGCCGGGCGTGCGGCCGGGTGGCGCGGCGGTAGGCGATCAGAAACGTGTGATGACACCGCGTGACGCACTGGATGCCGGCGCCAGCTATCTCGTCGTCGGTCGGCCGATCACCGCCGCGCCGGAGCCGCTGGCGGCGTTGCGGACGATTCTGGACGGCATCCCAGGCTGACACGTTCGTTGCCTGCAAGATCCCGTCGCGTGGCGATCCGACGGTAGCCCCGCTGGCGCAGCAGCGCGCGCGCGGCCTTGCCTTGGTCGTGGCCGTGTTCGAACAACAGCCAGCCGTCGGCGCGCAGATAGTCCGGCGCGTTCTCGACGATATGCGTGATCGCATCCAGGCCGGATTCGCCGGAAGCCAGCGCGATACCAGGCTCTGCGGGCAGGTCGCCGCGTTGCAGATGCGGATCGCCGCTGGCGATATACGGTGGGTTGGATAGGATCAGATCGAAGCGCTGAGTTATTCCCTCGAACCAGTTGCCGGGTGAGATTTCGATGTTGTCGAGTCGCAGGTCGCGGATATTGCCTTCGGCGATCGCCAGCGCGGAGTGGCTGATATCGTTGGCGAGGATGACCGCGTCGGGACGTTCGCTGGCCAGCGCGCAACTGATGCAGCCGCTGCCGGTGCCGAGCTCCAATACCTTTGGTCGCGGCCTGTCTTGCAGCAACGTCAGCGCTTGTTCAACCAGTTGTTCGGTGTCCGCGCGCGGGATCAGGGCTGCCGGCGTAACGGCGAAGTTTAACGACCAGAATTCGCGTTGACCGGTGATATAGGCGACCGGCGCGCCAGCCATGCGCCGCTGGATGGCGGCCTCGAACTGGCGGGCTTGTTCCGTGTTCAGCCGGGCTTCCGGCCAGGCATACAGCCAAGCGCGTTCGCGGCGCAGGCTGGCGCACAGCAGGATCTCTGCTTCGAGACGGGCTTCGTCCGGGGCGATGCCCGCATGCCGCAGGCGGTCGCGCGCCGCGCGCAGGGTCTTGTCAACCCGCATCGGACAGCGCGGCGAGTTGCTCTGCCTGGTATTCCTGTAGCAAGGGCTTGATGACCTGGTCGAGTTGGCCCTGCATGACCTCGTCAAGCTTATACAAGGTCAGATTGATGCGGTGGTCGGTCAGGCGGTTCTGTGGAAAGTTGTAGGTGCGTATGCGTTCGGAGCGGTCGCCGCTGCCGACTTGTAACTTGCGCTCGGCGGCGGTCTCGCTGGCCTGTTGTTCCTGGGCGCTGTTCAGCAGGCGGGCTTGCAACAGCGACATCGCGCGCGCCTTGTTCTTGTGCTGCGAGCGTTCGTCCTGACATTCGACCACGATGCCGCTCGGCAGGTGGGTGACGCGCACCGCCGAATCGGTCTTGTTGACATGCTGGCCGCCGGCGCCGGAGGCACGGTAGGTGTCGATGCGCAGATCGGCCAGGTTCAGGTCGACCTCGTCCACGCTGTCGGCCTCCGGCAGGATGGCGACGGTGCATGCCGAGGTGTGGATGCGGCCCTGGGATTCGGTTTCTGGCACGCGTTGCACGCGATGCGCGCCGGATTCGAACTTCAAGCGTGAATACACCCGGTCGCCGCTGATGCGGCTGACGATCTCCTTGTAGCCGCCATGTTCGCCAAGGCTTTCGCTGATGACTTCGACCCGCCAGCGTTTCAGCTCGGCATAGCGCAGATAGGCGCGGTGCAGGTCGCCGGCGAACAAGGCCGCTTCGGCGCCGCCGGTGCCGGCGCGAATCTCCAGGAAGACGTTGCGCGCGTCGTTCGGGTCGGAGGGGATCAGGTGGGTCTGCAATTCTGGTAGCAGAGATTGTTGTTCGGCAAGGGCGTCACGCAGGCTTTCGTCGGCTAGTTCCGCCATCTCCGGGTCGTCGTGCATCGCCTTCGCGGTGGCGATGTCCTCGTCCAGCGCGGTGTAGCGGCGATAGCATTCGACAACGGGTTCGAGCTGCGCGTATTCCTTGCTCAGGGCGCGGAAGCGGTTTGAATCGTTCTGGGTGTCGGCAGTGGACAACAGCGCGGTGATTTCCTCGAAACGCTCGGACAGGCGTTCGAGTTTTCCCCGGATGGAAGGCTTCATCAGCGGCGGGGTTTGGAGAGCTTGAACAGCGTATTTGCGGCTTCCAGCAGATCGGCCTGGCCATCGGCGGCCGCCTGGCGCAGTTGGCTGCTGGGCGCATGCAGCAGCTTGTTCGTCAGGGTGTTGGCGAGAAACCGCAGCGCCTCTTCCGGGGGCTTGCCGTTGTCGATCATGCGCAGAGCGCGCTCCAGCACCTCGTCGCGCTGCGCCTCGGCCTGCTGGCGACAGTCGCGGATGACGTGCGAGGCATCCTGGGCGCGTAGCCAAGCGAGGAATTCCTCGGTCTGGGCGCTGATGATCTCCTCGGCCTGCTCGGCTGCTTCGAGGCGCGAGCGGCGGTTCTCCTCGATGACCTCTTCGAGATCGTCGACGGTGTACAGATAGACATCGTCGAGTTCGCCAACCTCGGCTTCGATATCGCGTGGCACCGCGATGTCAACCATAAAGATCGGTTGATGCCGGCGGCGCTTCAGCGCGCTCTCGACCGTCCCTTTGCCGAGCACCGGGATCGGGCTGGCGGTCGACGAGATAATGATGTCGGCGCGCGCGATATGTTCGGAAAGCTGGTCGATGCCGATCGCCTCGCCATCGAACTGCGCGGCGAGATGCGCGGCGCGCGCCACGGTGCGATTTGCGATGATCATGCTGGTCAGCCCCTGCTGATGCAGGTGGCGGGCGGCGAGTTCGATGGTTTCGCCCGCGCCGATCAGCAGCGCGGTCTGTTTGTGTAGATCGCTGAAGATCTGTTTTGCCAGACTGACGGCGGCAAACGCGACCGATACCGGGCTGTTGCCGATGCTGGTGTCAGTTCTGACCTGCTTGGCCACCGAGAAGGTGTGCTGGAACAGTCGCCCGAGTAGCTTGCCGCTGGTGCCCGCGTCCGCCGCGGTGTTGAAGGCGGTCTTCACCTGGCCGAGAATCTGTGGCTCGCCGAGCACCAGCGAATCCAGGCCGCTGGAGACGCGTTGCAGGTGGCATACCGCCTTGGCATCCATATGGGTGTACAGATAGGGGATGGTCAGGGCGGCATCGACGCCGTGGAAATCGCCGACCCAGCGCTGGATGGCGCTCCGCGCGCGCTCGTCGGCGGCGCAGTACACCTCGGTGCGGTTGCAGGTGGACAGAATGACCGTCTCATGCACGCCGGGCAGCTTTTTCAGGCCTTTCAGCGCGGCGACGATGATATCCGGGCCGAACGTTATGCGTTCGCGGATGTCTACCGGAGCGGTCTTGTGGTTCAGTCCTACGACGATTAGCGCCATGATTTACCGTTGTGATGAGGTATGAGTAGCTTAAATTCTGGATTATCAGCCACTTGAATGCAAGAATTCTACACCGAAATTTGCTTGGTGGATCGGACTCAGGTCAATTAATCGTCGCCATGATGGTGGGTGCCTATATAATGGCCGGATGATGGAGAATACATGATGCGATGCAAGTGGGTTTCTGATTGGCGGGTCGCGCTGGTATGCGGCCTGGCGCTGCTCGCCAGCGGCTGTGGCGATCGACTGATCCGCTCGGATACGCAGGTGGCGAGCGCTGATGGCGCGGCATCTAAAAAGGTCGCGAAATTGCCATTTCCCGAGCCGCCGCCGCGTGATCAGGAGTTGGATTCCGATACCCTGTTCAGCTTTCTGGTTGGCGAGATGGGTGCGCGCCGCGCGGAACTGCCGCTGGCGTTGAACCATTATCTGCATGTCGCGCGCCTGACCGGCTCGCGCTATGCCGCGCGGCGCGCGGCGCGTATCGCCGTGTATCTGAAGGATAAAGCCAAGCTGGATAAAGCCGTGCGCCTGTGGGTGGAATTGGCGCCAAATGCGATCGACGCGCGTCAATTGGCCGCGCGCGTCGCCTTGCGGCGTGGTGACCAAGCCGGCGCGCTGAAACAACTGCGCGCGATTCTGAAGATTGCCCGGGCCGAGGGCAAGGATGGATATTTGCAAGCCGCGGCGGCCTTCGCCAAGACGACTCAGGCGAAAGCCGGTATCCCTCTGCTGGAAACCCTGGCGCGCGAATCCGGTGATGACGCCAGGGCACGGTATGCTGTTGCCCTGCTGGCGCTGGCGGCAAAGCAGTTCGATGTGGCCGGGAAGTACGTCGAGCCAGTCTACCGGCAGGATGCCGCCAATGAGCGCGCTGCGTTGTTGTTTAGCCAAGTGCTGGTGGCG